>NZ_JACJEW010000024.1:0-72552 GCF_014164315.1 Pseudoalteromonas sp. SG44-1 | reverse complement strand
TAGCTCTGTTGTTTTTAAGCGATTCATAAGATCACAAAACACCATGAATGTTCCCTCGCTTCCCACATTTTTTAATACTATTAGTTCATTGATATATAAAGGCTAATTCTGGGGATACTTTAGGGTTACATCTTAGTGAGCCTATACAGGGGAGACTCTCATTTTTACTATCTGAACCATAACAGTAACCTAATCCAACATTTATCACACCGAGCCCTTGTTCTGCCATAGCTTCAAAAATTTCTTCTTTTGAATACCCGCTTGCCATGTAACCCTTAAATGCTGTTTTAAGGCGCTCTTTATGCTCATCAGCTTTACCCCCAAGGTAATTACCGTCAGGGTCTGCTGTTGCTTTGATTACTTCAATTTCTGATTGTTTTCTGAGCTTTTGTGCGGTTTGGCTCTCAACGAGGCTATCAGCAATTCCACCATAGCCCATAGTCACATCGCTTGTTGACCCCCTAGATAGAAACTTATCTACAGTATTTACTAAGTGTTTAAGCTGGAATGAGATTAGTGGCAGGCCAGCTTCTAACCTATAAAGTTGATATGCAAGTGTGTGACGCATCATGGAATTACTAAAGCCAAGATCATCGTCTGGCGAAACGAGCTTTATGAATATTTTTAGCTGGTGACGGATCATAACTGAGGTTTGGAGTTTCTCTTTCTCGTTGTTTTTCTTCGTGTGGACAGAGCTAAATATCAAGCTTCTTTCTGTAATTGTGCTTAAAATTTTTATCGCTCTTATCGCATCTTCAATAATAGGGATAACAACCCATTTATCATCAAAAAGGCCTTTAGTAGAAGTATCTTTTCCTTTGAAAACATGAGAGCGAAGAAGCTTTATGCCACTCTCTTCGGTGAGGCAAGTGTGTAACTCTATCACAGCTAATTCTGAAGGTCGCATTCCTGTATATTGACCAATTAGATACTTTGCAGCACTTGATACTAGCATTAAATGTTCGTTAACTTCAGATAGTGAGAAATTAAAACCATGACACCTAGCAAGATAGGATCTCATATCTTTTAAATTATATTTTCCTCTGGAATTACGCAATTCATCTGGGATGCCATACTTTGACTCAATATAGCTATCTTCATAACCTGCACTCAAAAGGCGGAAAGCCCGATAAAGTTGAAATGTATACTTGGTAATTCCAACTTTGTTACAGTATTGAGTTTCTGTTTGTAATGCATATCTACTTACGTAAGAGTCTAATACTTCCTCTTCCATAGTTTGTAAAAAATCGTGTACGATTAAAGATGAAGCTCTGATAAGTTTATCAAAAGCTGCGTTAGGTATCACTTGGTTTGATACTTTCTTCTTATATCTTTTTTTCCAACTGAATTGGTCAGGATCAAAGGCAGGAATATTTTCTCCAAAAATGTGCTCTGAAGTATATGGGTTTAGTAAATAAGAAAAAAACTGTCTCAAGTCATCGTTATAGGTATTGGTATGAACTTGTGCTGTTTCTCTGTAATCGATGGCTTGAACTTGAGTAAGAGAGGAATATATTTTTTCAATATGCTCATTACCAAGTTTAACTTTTAAAACTCTAAAAAGTGTGTCTAAGAATCTAAACCCTGATTTCAAATGCCCTAAGATAGTGTTTGTAGCAAGCTTGGTAATATTAGTCTTTTTGGCTTTTTTACGATTATTAATAAATACTTCAGGTGTTAATTGTACACTAAGTAGCAGACACTTTAGCTCGATTATCACATATGGTGGGATGTTTTTATATTTACTAAAGTTAATTTTTAATTTACTACCTGTGATGTTTGCAGATGCATTAGGATTTTCTAAGTTAAAATCCCACTCAGTGTCATCGAAGATTGATATACAGGAAACTGGTAGATTTAATAACTTGGTTAGATATAACGTACTTTTATTGTCGGTAACTCTATCGGGATCAGCACTTAAGAAATCCAGCTTATTTTTTTTGAGCTCAGCAATAGTACTTAGTAAACTGTAATGTTTTGGTAGCCTTTCCATGTCAAACTCCTAAATAAGCTCTGTGGTTTCTATATAAAGAGATATTTTTTCAGCATCATTGAGCTCTTCGGCACTAAATTCGGACAAGTTCGAATCTAGAATCGAATTCAAAAGTGTTAGGTTACTTTTTATAACATGTCCAAATGGAGTATCTAATACTCTACTATTTTGAATTTTAATAAGGTAATCACGTTTCATCGCAAAGAGCTTTGGCAAATCAGTTTTGGTTATGATTACATTAGGGCAACTAAGGCACATGTTGTAAGTACTACAAGGCTTTCCAGGTGTGTAATTAGATAGACTTTTCACAGACTCAGGTGGGTCAAAAATATTTTTGCACGTCGCTAATGGGGTTGACATGGGTAGCGACTCTTTGTTGCCTACCTGTTTATGAGGTTTACTACTAACTGAAGAGCTAATGTTGCTGTGAAGTTCTATCAATTTATCTTTAATTTTTATTCTCGCGGTCTGCCCAAAATCATGAATATCTAGGTAGCGCATTGTTGTATTGAGATTTTTATGACCCATTAGTAGCTGTACTTCCCTAATTGAAACTCCTTCCCCTATTAGGTCGCTGATAAATGTAGGCCTAAACCTTGTTGTCTCTAAAAGTAACTCGTTACTATTTTGTTTAAAAAGCTCGTGTTCGGCAGAAAAGGTTTTTATAGCCATTGAAAGGTGATACATAACGGGAAGGCATTTGATTAAACCGTTGTATGTTTCAAATAACCATAGTTTATTTTTATGCTCTAAAGGTGCCTTTTCTCTTACTTTTGATGTTAGCAACAAAACATTATTAAATATTTCTTTCACTTGTTCACTTTGGCTAAGGGTTAGCCATTGAAGGTCAGCCTTGAATATATCTAAGTGATATAACTTCTGCCCATCAGAGCGGTTCTTCCAATACCTCAAACAAGGTTTCCCAGTTGCAGGGTGAGAGTCTACTAGGTCGTCAATTTCAAGGTTATAAATTGACTCAACATTCATACCTGTGACTTTTAACAGTTTCAGCAAAAATGGAAGTAAATGTCTCATTGTAACCTTACTTAAAACTCCCCAAGATTCATATACATTTTGATAATACGCACCATTGTCTTTAATGATTTGGTAGAAAGCTCTATAGGCTCGTTTACCTCGAAAACCATAACTATTAGTAACGGGAATACATCCCATTTTATTCTCAAAAATCCAACGAGCATCATCTAGTGTTAAATTCTCTACACCCTCTAAGAGCATACAGTCATCATCGAGAATAGCTCTACCTCTTCCTGTTTTCTCATAAGGAATAAGGAGTTTTAAAGCTTTGTTGATTTCAACTTCAATAGCCTCATCAATTTTTTTTCTCTCATTCTTACTATATGGTTTGTAGCGTTCAGTTACTCTTGTTTGATAGCAAAAAGAACTTGGTAAATAAAACCTTTTAAAGTTTGGAACTTTGAGCTCTATAGCTTTATTCAGAACGTTCTTATAGGTACTTTGCAAAACGTTTGCATACCGATTATGTATCTTGTTGAGCAACATGCAGCTTTTCAAATATGCATGAAAATCATCTAACGAAAACTCATTCAGAACTTTAGTCAAATAAATTGGTTGATTACCGAACTTTTCTTTCATAAGTTCAGTAACATGAGAGTGTGTAGCATGAACATCATCTTTATAGGAGTGGCTTACCTTTGTTTTATAAACTGATGCAAATAAATGTGTCAATTGCCGATAAGGTAAAGCTTGGGAGGGCTGCGCTAAATCTTCAATGCAAGTTAAAGGTGTATCAACTAGTGTATCCCATTCACTTAAGTTTGTTTTGCTTTTTGTCATTTCTTGTCCTTAAGTGATATTTTAAGTTGTGTGCTTTTAACAAGCCTTTCCATTCTATCTGCTTTAGTTAATAATTCACCGTCGCTATTAGTTATTGTTTTATATAGTTCTGAAGGTATTTTAGTGTAAACTTCAGTGCTACTTAAGAATGCGTGGCCAAGTGATTTTTGGACTACAGCAAGCCTGTCCACATAGGTTTGCCCTATGTCAGGTGATTGAAGTAAATCGTATGCGTAACCATGCCTTAATTTGTGCGGTGACATAGGCTTGGATAGCATACCTTTCTTTAATGCACGCTCTGATAGTCGATCCAATAGCTTAGACAGGCATTTGGGGGTGATCGGGCGTCCTTCTGCATTAAAGAAAGCAGGGGTTTCTGATAGGGATGAATACTTTCTCGAATGCTTTTTGTATAGGGGGGAGGCATGGTATCTCATTATACGGTTCAAAACAGCTCGACTTACCAAGGTCATTCTTTGCTTAGTATTGTTATGTCGGCCTTTCACACCTTGTATCGAAAGTGGGGCGTAGGGTGATATTACTGGCATGTCCGTATTTTGGTGTATCAACTTTTGACTATTAAACTCTATAGCATCTTCTATATCTTGTTTGGTTATGTTTAGTAACTCTGATCTTCTAACCCCAGAATCAAAAATAAACTGAATAATGAGCCTTTCACGCTCTGAGCCACTTTGTAACATCAATTTTGTTAACTCATCTAGAGAACATGAAATGACAAGCTTTTGCTTTACGGGCCCACTTATTAATCCACTTGAATACGGGCTTTTCTCAATATATGCGTTTCGTAGTTCTTGATTTTGATAGAGGAATTTGTGGATGAATGCTTGAAGTGTTGCATCTCTATTTCGCACTGTTGCAGTAGACAAATCATATTTAGTTCTTAATTCCGCTAAATATTCTTCGATAACAAATTTTGATACCGTAAGGAATGCTTCATCAAGGTGAGTTTTTTGAAATTCTTTCCTATTTTTAAGATAAGCCAAAAAATAACTCAGATTCTTAGCGTACGTTTTTGCCGTGTGGCGGCTTATTTTGTTGTTTCGGAAGCTATAGGATAGAAATTCAGAAATTAATGGGAGTACTCTCATTTTTTCATCTAATGCAACTACACCACTATGAAGCTTGTTTACAGATAACCAGACTCCTTCATCTTCATTTAATAAAGACTTTGATAGATCAACGGATTCATTAGCGACAATATAAGAACTGAATTGATCCATAAAAACGTACTTTATCCATTAAGACTGTGCAGTTTTTAATCGTAGTAGTAAAATTGAGTTTTAGAAAGGAGGGATTAACTTTTTAGTATGTAGTGTGCATAATATTAATGAGGGTATAAATGAATGCCGTCGTACTCTTTACCCATAAACTTTTTGTAGCCCCATACGCCGAATGCTTCTGCAATCGCGTGATCTTCGTCTGAAAGTAGGTCAAAGTTTAATTCTTTTTTGGTTTCAAAGTTCTTTAATTTTTTTACCGGATCAGGGCTGATACCAACCACGCGGGTATTTAGCTGTGCTAACACAGCTTTTTCATCACGTAAGTTTTCAGCTTGCACGGTGCAACCAGGTGTTGATGCTTTTGGATAAAAGTACACTAATACTTGCTGCTCTTTTAATAGCTCTGCAAGGACGATTGTTTCATCATCTTGGTTTTGTAAGCTAAAAGCGGGGGCTTTGTCGCCGGCTTGTAATGGATTAATTGTGTTCATGCTTTGCTCCTTAGCGAATGCGTCGAAATATGTAATCTACGTTTAGAGTACGCGACAGATCTTCAAATTGGACTTTAAACGTATCAATGTCAACCTCAACAGGAATGTTAAACTCCAGTTCACAGCGCATTTTTGTATCTTTTTCTTCGTCATAGGTATCTGACTTTAAAGAACAAATACTAATGTGGTTGTCGGCAAAAAAGCGGGTAACTTTACTTAACGTGCCAGGTGTATCGATACCTGTATATTCGAGGGTGTAGCCAGCACAAAATTCACTTTGAGTATGACTGGCTGTCCGCTTCATCATAGTGAGTAAGCCCAGCTCCATGCCTTTGAGGGGCAGGGTGTGTTCAATGCGGCTGATTGCCGACATATCACCTGATAACAGCATAATAAATGTAAATTCATTGCCTAAGATGGCAATGCGACTATCAATAATATTACAGTGACAGTCACTGACTAATTGGGTTAATTCACTGACAATACCAGGGCGATCATCGCCAATGGCAGTTAAAACGATCTGATGATTTGAAAAAGCAGTCATGAATTCAAGTACCTAGGTTATATTATTAATAACAATCAGAGTAAGCTAAGCCGGCAATTACCACCACACGGCGGCGAAGTTTAACACAAAACAATCGCTAAACTACAGGCCGAGATAATTAAGCTGTTATTAAAGCACAGTGTTTCTTGTTTTTAGTGGCATGGGAAAGTACCATAGTTAAAATTTTGCATATTGACAGGCTGACACTTACGTTTAGCCGTACCCCAAAGTAACGGGTTTTGCATAAAAACAAGATACGTAAAGTTAATATTGACTTTACACTGAACCAAATCGGCATAACCCACTCATATATTTGTTAAAACAATTAAGGGTATGCTAAGGAGAATTATCTGTGCAGTATTGGATCCCAAAAGCGCTTGCTGTAAGCGTATTGGTTAGCTTGTCAGGATGTGGTGTGTTCACTGACGAAGCGCATCAAAAACGTAATTACCGTGCCAGTGAGCCGGTACAAGTGCCAGGACAATTGGCTCAGCCAGCTTTAGACCCCATTTATAAAATGGATGTGGCGGAATATGACAATAATCCGGATTCAACAAACTATCGTCCCCCAGCACAAGTATTAACTGTGGCAAAAGGCAGTTGGGTTGAAGAAGGTGATAAACAAGCACGCGTTTATTTTGATAAAAACGATGGTATTGTCGATTTAGATGAGTTTATTTGGGATTCTGTGCACGCTGTGTTAGCGGAACACCAAACAAAGGCAATCAAACAAGATAAGTTATTAGGTTCAATAGAAACTGACTGGTATGCCATAATTAAACCTGAAGAAGGTTGGTTATGGGATAGCGATACTGCGGTATCTGAGCAACGTTTTATTTTTACTATTGAAGAAAAGTCACATCAACGCACAGCTTCATTAAGCGCTAAGTTAGCTGAGTATAAAAGTAAAGATGTGCCATTGACACCAGTTTTACAACAGCAGCTAGAAGTGCGTGCACTGAACCAAGTAGTGGCTGAGTTTGATTATCGCTATCGTCAACTTGAAGTTGAAATACGTAAACAACAAGGCATTATTTCGCTGGAAATGGGTTTTGATAATAAAGGCAATGCGGCACTGGTAACTGAACAGGATTACTTTGTAATATTTGATCGTTTCTCAGGATTTCTTGAGCGCCTATCGTTTACGATAGTTGAAATTGATCAAGAACGTGGTTTGATCACGGCTGATTACAACAAACCTGAATCAAGTGTTTGGGATTCAATTTGGGGTGAAGAACTTGCTGAATTGCCGATTGAAAACGGCCAATATCAAATCTTAGTCAGTCGCACCAAAGAAGGTGGTACTAGCTTAACGTGGATGGACGATGAAGGCACAACGTTAGAGCCTGGTACGATGAATGACTTACAACAAGCGTTAGAAAGTGCTCTGCGCCAACGCGGTATTAAAATTTAATAATAAATAATAATAACACCACAAAAAGAGCTTTTGCTCTTTTTGTGGTTTCTACAGGTTGAAAATAATGTCTAATCTAGCTTCCTCTCACCCGCAGTTTGACTTTAAGGTATGGTTTAATTTTTTAGTTCCTTCATTGATTGGCGTCCTCTTATTCATGACTCCAGTGCCAATGGACGGGGCAATGACTATTCCTATCGCTGTTATGGCAAAAGCGGTGCAAGCACATATTACATCGTATGCCGATACGTTGATCACTCTAATTATTTGTACTACAGGTGTTTTATCATTGATTTTCAAGGCTTTTAAGCCTGCGGTATTAATGAAATCTACTATTTTAAAGCATCTTTTTGATGTGCATTGGCTTTGGCTAGTGATCCGCTTATTTGGTATGGCGTTTATTATCTTAACGGTTTTAAGTATTAATAATCCGGATTTTAAATCGACGTTACCAGAGTTTTTAATTCCACTTTTCGATGGTATTACATCAGGAAATACCGGTGGCTTAGTGCTAAAAGATTTATTGCCGGTGTTATTTTCGGTATTTATTTTAGCGGGTTTATTACTGCCTTTATTGTTGAATTTTGGCTTGCTTGAGTTAGTAGGCACGTTATTAACTAGAGTAATGCGCCCGTTATTTGGCGTTCCAGGGCGAAGTGCTGTTGATTGTGCAACTTCGTGGCTAGGTGATGGCAGTGTGGGTATTTTAATGACCGCGCGCCAATATGAAGAAAAGCATTATACTCAGCGTGAAGCGGCGATTATCGGTACTACGTTCTCCGCGGTATCAATTACTTTTTGTTTGGTGGTATTAGGCCAAGTAGGGCTGGAAAAATTATTTGCCCCGTTTTATTTAACCGTTTGTTTAGCTGGGGTTGTTGCTGCGCTGATCGTGCCACGTATACCGCCATTGAGCTTTAAAAAAGATATATATATTGATGGAAGTCAGCCCGATAAGCATAAAGAACGCGTGCCACATGGCAAAAATGTGTTCAAACATGCGCTACATGTAGCGCTGCACAAAGCTAAAAACTCACCGGGCTTCGCTGGTACCATAAAAGAAGGTATTCACAACGCATTAGATATGGTGTTTGCAGTATTACCTGTGGTTATGGCTGTGGGCACGTTCGCATTAGTTATTGCTGAATATACGCCGATATTTGCTTATTTAGGCAAACCGTTCATCCCATTCTTAGAGTTATTACAAATCCCAGAAGCAGAAACTGCTGCGCAAACGATCATGGTTGGCTTTGCGGATATGTTTATTCCGTCAATATTAGCTGCTGGCACGATCGAAAGTGATGTTACTCGTTTTATTATTGCGGCAATGAGTGTAACCCAGTTGATTTACATGTCAGAAGTGGGCGCGCTTTTATTGGGTAGTAAAATCCCAGTCAATATATTTGAATTATTTGTAATATTTATTCTCAGAACCTTGATCACGTTACCCGTTATTGCCCTGATGGCACATTGGTTGGTTGGCTGATCCTGCCAGTTGTTAATTTATAAAAAGCCTTGATTAATCAAGGCTTTTTTTTATGGTTGTTAAAGTGGTTTATCAATCAATAAAATTGCTTGATCGGCGGGCAGGGGTTTAGCTTTTAAGAAGCCTTGGCCAAAATCACATTGAGTTTTTTGTAATATGGCGAGTTGCTCTTGAGTTTCAATTCCTTCGGCTACAACATCTAACTTAAGTGATGATGCCAATGACAAAATGGCGTCAACCAATGGCGTGGCGGTGTCTTTAAGGCGGTCAATAAAGCTCTTATCAATTTTTAGCACATGAATTGGCAGTTGGTGTAAGTAACCCAAAGAAGAGTACCCCGTGCCAAAATCATCTAAACATAACTTTACTTTTAATGGCGCTAACCCTTCAATTATCTTAGTTGCTAATTCTAAGTTTTCGATCAAACCTGATTCGGTGATCTCTAAACATAAGGAGCCTAATGCTAGCTCATATTTATTATAAATAGCATGAATTTGTGAGATAAAGTCTATGCTTGCAAAATGTCGTGAGGAAACATTCACTGTCACACGTAAGAAACGTTTACCTTGTTGTTGCCACGCAGCTATTTGTTTTCCTGCCAGATCTAATAAATGCAGGTCGAGATTAATTATTTGCCCAGTGTGTTCTGCTATTGAAATAAAATCATTAGGTGAGACAAAGCCTTTGCGTGGGTGATGCCAACGCACGAGTGCTTCAAAACCGACCACGTTACATTGTTGTATAGCAAAGATCGGCTGATAATATAACTCAAACTCATTATGCTCAATGCCATGCTGTAAATCATTTTCTATATCAGCGTGGCTTTTGAGCTTTTTACGCATGGTGTTATTAAAAAATCTTACTTGGCCACGGCCTGTTGATTTAGCTTCGTACATTGCAGCATCGGCATGCTGTAATAACTGATAGGCTTTGTCGTTTTCGTTTTCACAAAATGCAACGCCAATACTGGTCGAAGCTTGCAGTAAATGGCCATCAATATTAAGTGGCTCCGCGAGGACTTTTTTAATCCGTTTTAGTGCGTCGTTAACTTGGTTTTTGTGAGTGATATTTTCCATAAAAATAGCAAACTCATCACCACCGAGTCGTGCGAATGTATCGGTATTTCGAATTGTGCCTTTAATTAACTTACAAATGGCGATTAAAAAGTGATCGCCCACTTCATGTCCTAATGAATCATTGATGCTTTTGAAACGGTCGAAATCTAGATACAGCAACGCATGATATCGCCCTTTGGGTGTTCGAGTAAGCCGTAAAATGCCGTGCTTAATGCGGTCAATTAGTAAAGAGCGATTAGCAAGCCCAGTTAATTCATCATGCAAAGCACGATGTTCCAGTGCTTGGCGAGATAGTTGTCTGTCGATGGCCATACTAATTTGGCGGCTGACATACGTCAGTAGGGTGCGGTCATGATCATTATAATGGTGAGTTTTATCGTAACTTTGTACCACGATCACACCGCTTATATGATCGCTTACTTTAAATGGTACACCAAGCCAAGATTCTGACTGGCGACCCACCATTTTAAAGTGGCCATCATTTATATGTTGTTGATATTCTTTTTTATTTAATAGTAATGGCTGTTCGGAATTTAAAAGATAATAGGATGCGGTATGTTTTAGTTGCTCTTTTGATATCTTTTTATGGGCATTTGAACGTACTCCTTCCTCGACAATGTAAACAATATCGAGAATATCGATATTTTTGTTGTATAGCCCTACCAAAAAGTTATCAGCGCGCAGCAAGTTGGTCATAATGCCATGCAATGCTTCTAAAAAAGTATCTAAATCATTGGCTTGATAGGTTAAATTTGCTATTTGTAACAGGGTGCCTTCTAGCTTTTGTGCTGCATTTAATTTGCTTACCGTTTGTTGCAAGTTTTCAACGGTGTTGACCTGATTTATTTTAGCACTGAGCAAATGCGCTACGGTGGTTAAAATTTCAAGATGGGCATCACTAAAATAGTTACGTACCGGATGCTCGCAGTCTATAACTCCTAAAACCTGCTGCTTATAAACTAATGGTACGCATAGTTCAGACATTGCAGGGCGTACATCTGCGATATAACGGCTATCAGTACTGACATCACCAATAATGACTGCGCTTCCTGTTGAAGCAACATAACCAGTAATGCCTTGATTAAATGCGATGGTTTTTCGTTCTATGGCATAGTTACTATTTGTAGGAGACACTCCCATTGATGCGACTTCATGCAAGGTTGTAGCACTTTCATCGGCAATATAAATAACACAATCAACAAAACCTAGCCGTTTAACTACTTCAGTGGTGACATAGTTGAATAGCTCATCGAGTTTATCTAACTGTAATAAGCTTGATGAAAACTGATTAATAATACTCAGTTGCTCGGTTTTAGCATCAAGCGCTGAAGATAACTCTACTTTATTCTGCATATGCCACGCGTGAATATACCGTCTTGTGTCATTAATGAATCTATAGATTAACGGAATGTTAACGTTTAGACAAAGAATAAATAAAATTAGCAAGATATGTACGTAAAGGAAAACGCACGCCAAACTATTGATGATTCAGTGCTTTCATTCTATCCGTTGATAAAAAGCATCAGTAAAAACCGCAATAAAATCTTTACTCAGATAGGGCATATGCATATGATCAACTAAATTCAGCCGAGGAAACAAGTAATGACAAAGCAAGCCTTCGACACTCAGTCAATGTTAACTATCACTCGCCCAGATGATTGGCATGTTCATTTACGTGATGGGGATCAATTAAAAGATACAGTGCGTGATATTAGCCGTTATATGGGACGCGCTATTATTATGCCAAACTTAGTTCCTCCGGCAACCTGTACTGAAACGGCTTTAGCGTATCGCGACCGTATTATGGCGGCTGGACCACAAGGAAATTTTGAGCCTCTGATGGTGCTTTATCTAACTGATAACACGAGCGCGGATGAAATCAAAAAAGCGCATGCCACTGGTAAAATCGTTGCCGGTAAAGTGTATCCAGCAGGTGCGACAACAAATTCTGATTCTGGTGTAACATCAATTAAAAAGATTTACCCAGCATTAAAAGCCATGCAAGAAGTTGGTATGTTATTGCTGATCCATGGTGAAGTGACAGATTCATCGATTGATATATTCGATCGTGAAAAAGTATTTCTAGAGACAATTTTAATTGATGTGGTACAAGACTTCCCAGATTTAAAAATTGTGCTTGAACATATCACCACGAAAGATGCCGTTGATTTTGTAAATAATGCCTCTGATAATGTGGCTGCAACCATTACGGCACATCATTTATTGTATAACCGCAATCATATGCTAGCGGGGGGGATCCGCCCACATTATTACTGTTTACCAATATTAAAACGTAATACACACCAACAAGCACTTATTAGTGCTGCGACCAGTGGCAGTGCTAAGTTCTTTTTAGGTACTGATTCGGCGCCGCATTATAAAGATAAAAAAGAAGCCGCATGTGGGTGTGCCGGAGCATACACCGCTCATGCTGCACTTGAGTTATACGCGGAAGCATTTGAAGAAGCCGGTGCGCTTGATAAGCTAGAAGGCTTTGCAAGTCATTTTGGTCCAGACTTTTATGGTTTAGCACGTAATACAGATACAGTTACACTTCTAAAGCAACCATGGACAGTGCCAGCAAGTTACCCATTAGGAAATGATCACGTGGTGCCAATTAAAGCCGAAAGCACAATTGATTGGCTGATTAAATAACCATAAAGTCAGTAAAGCACAGCTAAGAAAGGTGTGCTTTTTGTATTAAAATTAATCACTTGAACAGTTTTATTGAGTTGATGTTAAAAGCATTAAAATAATTCTCAATTAATAGAGCTAAAACAATTATATTGTGTTAACCTTAACTTGCTTTGAGTTTTTGCGTATTGAATTTTTTGGTTAATGTGCGGCGTGTAAGGTTTCCGGTTAATGGTTATTACTTCTTCCTGTACTTTATCCCAGCGATTTATTGGGCATTCACTCAGGGAGGATATAGCCAATCTGGCTGAATTTTAATTATTGACTTACAGGAAAATTTGGTATGTCAAACACGGTTACTGGTAAAGTTAAGTTCTTCAACGAAGCTAAAGGCTTCGGTTTTATTGAACAAGAAAATGGTCCTGACGTATTCGTACATTTCAGCGCTATTACAGGCTCAGGTTTTCGCACTCTAAGCGAAGGCCAACAAGTGTCTTTCGGCATCAAGCAAGGCCAAAAAGGCCCTGAAGCTGAGAACGTAGAACTAGCATAATTTTTATTATGTGAACCTAGGTTCAACTTGGTGAAACAGGACTCTGTTTCACCATAATTCCCCCTCATCAAATTCTTTTTTAAAATAAACCTTTTACCGCTACTTTTTTAAATTCAATAAATATACACTAAATTCTGAATGCTATTTCACTAGACCAAATGCTGCTCAATACAAGCGGTGTACATATTTGCGTCCCTCAATAAACTTTTTATACCAACTGTATATAGTTAGTCAGCTACTCAACACCAATAAAGATGATGTTTTTAATTAAATTAGTATTTAATTAGATAGTGCTATTTTGCCTCTGATTGCTCATACATAAGTTCGGCACGTTAGTAATCGGTATAAATAGGAACAGGGGATATCGCCTCAACATGTTTAATGTGATTATTTCTAATATCTTGATAACACTGGCAGTGACTCTTTGAGTCTTACAGAGAAAACGGGTATTACTTTAGGCCTTAATCATACGCCACGCTTTCCTTTAAAAGGTCCAGTTGCTAATTTTTATATGCGATATATCCTAGGTTTGGCTGCATAAAAAGGCTTTTTTACTGAATGATTACGCTTATTCGAAATAATTATGAACTTTTTTTAACCCTCTTAGATTACACATAAAATGTTACATTTATGTTTTGTATTTCATGGCTGACGGTAGAACTGTTGTTAGGTAGCGGCTTTCATCCCAGCTGAAAACTCAGTGGTGTTGCATTTATGTTAATCCTTTGTTTTTTGTGTTTTAGTTTGCAATGATTGAATTAATTTATTTCGATCTAATTCCAAACATCAAGTTGACAGCATGCATTGCATTTAGCATTATTGGAGGGTTGATATCTATTAAAAGATATCAGGGTTGTCTCCTTCGGGAGGTAATTAAATTATAAAAGTAACATTACTTAATTGGTTGGGAACTATGTCTGTTAAAATCAGAAAGAGTCTTGTAGCAACTGCGTTGGTTGGCGCTTTTGCATTCGCAAGCAGCAATGTGATTGCAGATCCTTTGAATGACGTGCAAAAAGCAGGTCTACAAATTCAAACGGCTGCGGTTAAGTCTCAAACTAAAATTGACAATGTATATGGTCAAACTCAAGAGCTATTAGCTGAGTACCGTAGCGTTGTTGATGAATCTGAGCTATTGAAAGTATACAACGATCACGTTGCACGTTTGGTCGCTGACCAAAATGCACAAATTGAATCGTTTGACCGTCAAATTGCTACGATCGACAACACAAAACAAAACGTTGTGCCTTTGATGTATCGCATGATCGATACGCTCGAGCAATTCATCAAAGCGGACGTTCCGTTTAACAGTGACAATCGTTTGGCGCGTGTTGAAAGATTACGTGAAACAATGGTTTCTTCTTCTGTAACGACTTCAGAGAAGTTCCGTCAAGTATTAGAAGCATACACAATTGAAGCTGCATACAGCTCTTTAGTTTCTGCTTCACAAGGTACTTTAGAAGTTGATGGCAAGAGCATTAACGTTGATTTCGGCCAACTTGGTCGTATCACTTACGTTGCTCAATCGTTTGACTTAAAGCACGCATGGGTATGGGATAACAACACTAAACAGTGGAAAGAATTAGGTGATGAATACCTAAAACCTGTTAAAGAAGTTATTCGTATGGCGCGTAAGCAAGCGACATTAGAACTTGTTAAACTACCAATCTTTGGCGCGGAGTAATCAATAATGAAGAAACTATTTAAAGGTTTTGCTGTTGCAGCAGTACTATCTGTTTCTGCAGGTACCGCGCTTAACGCACATGCAAATACTGATGCTTTAGATAAAATCCTTGAGCAAGTTAAGCAAGAGCGTATCTCTGAAGGCAAAATCAATAAGCAACGTGAACAAGAGTTCTTATCAGATCGTGCTGATAAGCAAGCGTTACTTAATAAAGCAAAAAGCCAATTAGCTGCTGAAAAAGCACGTGGCGATAGCTTAACAAAGCAGTATGCACAAAACGAAAATACAATGAATGAGAAAGCAGCAGCTCTAGAAAGTGCACAAGGTACTTTAGGTGAGATGTTTGGTGTTGTACGTCGTGCTGCGCAAGATGCAATCGGTTCAATCGAAGCATCTCTTGTTTCTGCTGAAAAGCCAGGCCGTGCTGAAATCTTACGTTCATTAGCTGCTGCTAAAGAGTTACCAACAGTTCGTGAACTTGAAGAGCTTTGGATAGCGCTACAAACTGAAATGACTGAGTCAGCTAAAGTTTCTACTTTTGAAACTGAAGTTGCAGGTCTTGACGGTAACGCAACAGTTAAGAAAGTAACCCGTATCGGTAACTTCAACTTAGTAACAGACGATGGCTACTTAATCTATTCGCCTGAAACTAAATCGATTCAGCCTTTAGGTAAACAACCTGATGGTTATATCCTTGCTGGTATTAAAGACTTAGAAAATACGTCTGCTGATAACTATGCTGGTGTATATGTGGATCCGACTCGTGGTGCTATCTTACGTATCAATACACAAAAAGCGACACTTGATGAATACTTCCACCAAGGTGGCGTAGTTGGTTACATCATCACTGCGTTATTAGGTTTAGGTATCTTAATCACACTAGTACGCTTTATTGACCTTACTCTTACTCGTAGTAAGATTAATAGTCAGCTTAAAAACGTGTCTACACCGAATACAAATAACCCATTGGGTCGTATTCTTAAAGTGTACCATGACAACAAAACGCAAGATGTTGAAAACCTTGAGCTTAAACTTGATGAAGCGATTCTTCGTGAAACGCCACGCATTGAAGCTGGTATCAATATCATTAAAATCCTTGCTGCAATCGCGCCGTTACTTGGTCTACTAGGTACGGTAATCGGTATGATCTTAACGTTCCAAACAATCACATTATTCGGTACAGGTGATCCGAAGATCATGGCAGGTAACATCTCTCTAGCACTTGTAACTACTGCGCTAGGTCTAATAGCTGCATTACCACTTATTCTTCTTCACGCTGTTGTTGCGGGTCGTAGTAAGTCGGTATTACACATCCTCGATGAGCAAAGCGCAGGTATTATTGCTACTCACGCGGAGAAGGAGAAAGCCTAATGCTAGTCCTGATGGAGATCTGGGAATCTATCAGGGATTTTGTTGGCACAGGCGGCCAGGTTTTATACGTGGTCGCGATAGCACTCTTTCTTATGTGGGTTTTAATGATTGAGCGCTATTGGTTCCTACTTGCAGAATTTCCTCGTTTATCGTCGGAAATTGTAGCAAAGTGGGATGCCCGCCAAGACACTACGTCTTGGTACGCACACAGAATCCGTGAAGCATGGATTTCTGAAGCGTCTGAAAAATTAGATCAGCGTATGTTGTTGATTAAAACATTAGTAGCTGTTTGTCCTTTAATTGGCTTACTTGGTACAGTAACAGGCATGATCGCGGTTTTTGAAACCATGGCAAGCCAAGGTACAGGTAATGCACGTTTAATGGCATCAGGTATTTCAATGGCAACAATCCCAACAATGGCTGGAATGGTTGCGGCATTATCTGGAGTATTCTTTAGCTCACGCCTTGAGGCAAGAGCGAGAATGGTGAAAGCCAAGCTTGTTGATAGTATGCCTCATCACTAGAGAGAGAATTAAATATGGCACGTAAACAACGTTTTCGTGAAGAAGAAGATGCAACGGTAGATATGACACCGATGCTTGACATCGTATTTATCATGCTTATTTTCTTTATCGTAACTACATCGTTCGTTAAAGAGGCTGGTATCGAGGTCAATAAACCAAAAGCGGCCCAAGCTACGAAGCAAAAAAATGCTAACATTTTTATTGCAATTCGTGACAACGGCGAAATCTGGATTGATAAACAGCAAGTTGATGTTGAACGTGTTTCAGCAAAAATCGAAAGTTTATTAGCAGAACAACCTACTGAAGTTGTAATTTTGCAAGCTGATAAAGATGCAAAACACGGCGTAGTGGTTAAAGTTATGGACCAGATCAAAGCGACGGGCGACAACCTGAGAATTTCAATAGCTGGAGATCAGTAATGATTCGTTTTCTGTTTTCACTGATTGCAGGTGGGGCAGTTACTTTCGGCTTGTTCTACTTCATGGCCTTCCTCATCTCTGGTGGGGCTGACCGTAATACGGAACAAAAAGAGCAGATCATAGTCGAAATTATGACGAATCCGCCTGAATCTAAGGTGCAGGAAAGGAAGCGAGTACCGCCTCCGCCGCCTCCACCGCCAAAGCAGCCGCCTAAACCGCAGCCGCCACAGCCGGAAAATAACAACCCAAATCCAGGTGCTATGTCATTTAACATGCCAAGCATTGATGTGGGAAGTTCGGCAGGTGGTCTAAGTGGTCCAGGGGCATTCGGACGAGACGGTGATGCGACACCAATCGTTCGTATTGAACCAAAATATCCAACACAAGCAGCACGTGATGGCAAAGAAGGTTGGGTACAACTTTCATTCTCAATCGATGAATTGGGTGGGGTTACTGATGTTGAAGTAATTGACGCAGACCCTAAACGTATTTTCGATAGAGAAGCTAAACGCGCCTTGAGCAAGTGGAAATACCGTCCTAAAATTATTGACGGTAAGCCACAAAAGCAAGTTGGTTTACAAGTTCAGCTAGACTTTAAAATTAACCAAGGCAATTAAGGAGGCAAGTAATGAGAAATTTATCTAAAGTAACAGCACTTGCGGTACTTATGTCTTTCTCGGGTGCAGTATTTACTGCACCGGTTCTAGCAGCGCCAGATCCCGCGAAAATTGAAGCGCGGAAGAAAGCAAAAACTAGGATCATGGGTGAGCGCACTGGTAAAAAAGTTATAAAAGCGTTTGACTTGTATAACGAAGAAAAGCTTGATGAAGCTATCGCCATGTTGAAAGAAATCGATGCTTCTGATGATTTCGACAAAGCAACAGTTAACCGCTATTTAGGTAGCATGTATGGCCAGAAAGAGCAGTACAAAACTGCGATTGGTTACTTAAAATTAGCTGTTGCCCCTGATGTGTTAAACTTTGCCGATCAAGAACAAAGTTTAAAAACATTAGGCGATATGTATGCTGGTACTGAGCAGTATGAAAAAGCCAAAGATGCTTATGTTGCATGGATGGACTTTACTGGTGAAGAAGATGCAACGGTTTATACTCGTATAGCCCAAGCTAACTATCAGTTAGGTAAATTCCGTGATGTTTTTACACCCGCTGAGAAAGCAATTAAACTTCAAAAAGAGCCTAACAAAGGCCCTTACCAATTAAAATTAGGTTCTTACTTTGAGCTTAAAGACTATAAAAATATGGTCAAAGTTGGTGAAGAAATTGTTCGTATCTGGCCAGATGATAAAAAAGCATGGGTAAGCTTAGGTAAATACTACCTTCAGACGGAAGACTATAAAACTGGTCTTGCAACGATGGAAGTAGCTTACAAAAATGGTTATTTTGAAACTGAAGTTGATTATAAAGTTTTGTCTAACTTTTATTCATTGAATGAAATTCCTTATAAAGCCGCTAAGGTTTTAGAGAAGTCTATCAATGATAAAATTGTTAAGCGTAATAAACAAAATATCAGCGCAGTAGCCAGTAACTATCATCGCTCAAAAGATATTGAAAAAGCAGCTAAGTACTATGAAGAAGCGGCTAAATTTGATGACGATGCTGAGCTTTATCGCAAAGCAGGTTCATTACTTTTACAATCGCAAAATTATAGTGCTGCCGTTGTTCGTTTGAACAAGGCGCTTGAATTAGGTTCTGATAAGACAGGAACTATTTATTCAGATTTAGCGGAAGCTTATTACTATCAAGAAAAGTATAAGCAAGCTTATGCTGCAATTACTAAAGCAATGGATGACCCTCGCACGCGTAAGTTTGCAAAAGGTTGGTCTGTATTTATTAAAGATAAAGCCGCTCGCAACGGTGTTAAGATTTAACTTTAATTCGCTATAGCAATTTATAAAAAGCCCCTATGGGGCTTTTTTTATTGGATTTAACTCATTATGAAACACCTAATATGGATATGCTTCTCAGCGCTTTTCTTGAGCGCATGTGGTGATACGAATAATCAGTATCAAAGTAAAGAGCAAGCTCAGCAAGCATTGCAAACACTAAATCAATTTTTAAGACCAACAGGTGAAATTAAACAAGTTAACGAGCAACAGTTTCCATTTAGTGATGCATATTTGAAAGAGCGTCACAGCATATATCAAGCCATGCAAACCTTAGACTTCACTCCTGTCGCGCAGAGTTCATTGGATTATCTTATTATTGCAGAGCGTTTTCCGGAGCGCTATTTTACATGGCCGGTGTATATTCCTGTGCTTGATAATATGCTTGCCTATAACCAACAACACGACATTACTGCAAACATAAACAATTGGCTCAGTTTTACTCAGCAGCAGTTGGTGCTTGCTAAAGAGAGTAAACTTAGACTCAACTCAATTGAGCTTAATGCGTTACAAACGCAGGTAACTAAGAATCTTACTCGCGTTGATCTTCCAGAAAACCTTAAACACACTCTCAACGAGTTTAATGAGTATTTAGCGCTCTATACACCCCGTGGAAGTGTTGGTTTACATGGCTTATCAAATGGTGGGTCTTGGTATCAAAGTAAGTTAAATTACTTCTCAGGCACTACTAAAGCACCAATAAATTGGCTAGTTGCAGTGCAATCTCAGTTGAAGGAAATGCAGCAAGGTGCATACTCTATGCGTTTTGCAGTTGATCATCAGCACTCAGTCCTTGAGCTGCGTTTTGCATTGTCTAAAGATAAGCAAGTTGGCTTTGATTGGGCGCAAAATTACTTGAGCTTAAGGGGTTATGCAGGGCAAGCTGCAACACAGATAAGTAATCAAGAGCGTACTTTCTGGTTAGCTATGATGGAAACCGATCTTGGCATCCATTACCATGCTTGGACTGTGCAACAAGCGAAAGTTAATTTACTGAAACGATTAAAAATGACGCCACAACAAGTCGATTATTTAGTGGCTGATATCATTTTTTATCCGGCGCAAAGTTTTGCGTTCGCAACACTTTTAACAACTTCGTAAGCTCGCTTGCTGATTTTTATGACCTTGGCTCGCAGTTGCCGCAGCGCTGCGCTGTTGGATCGGCATTTAGCCGTTGCGAGTCAATTTTTTCTTCACAGTCACAGCAATAACCATATTGGCCGATATCGATTTGGCAGACTGCCGCTTCAAGTTGTTCTAAGCGTACTATGATATCTTTATATTCAGTGCCAAGTTGCTTCTGCGTAAGCTCTAACCATTGTTCAGGGTTATTTTTGCGTAAGGTTTCAGCTAGCGAGTGATGCAGTAGGTTACATGAACTTGATAGTGTCGTAAGCAAGCACAGCCTTACTTGCTCTAACTCTGTATTAAGTTGTTGAAGGTGATATTGAGCATTGATCATTGTCATTGTCCTCGTTGAGCAATGCTGCAGTATTCATTAATTTAAAAAAGCCGACTATGATGTGTGTCAAATTAAGGTGCGATAGCGTATTTTTTCAAAACATCGGCAACATCTTCTTTTGTTTTAAGGCGTCTGATCTCATCGAACAAAATATCGGCCTGGCTATATTGGCGTTTTAAATAGCCCAGCCACTGCTTAGTACGAGAAGCAAAATATTTTTCATCTTTCGCGGGGTCATGATGTATGGCTGAATGGATCAGATGATAGAGAATATGCTCCCACTTTAAGCCAACATAGTGCTCATCATTAAAGTGTGCTTTTATTTTGCGTGCTAAATCAGGATGCGACAGTGCACCGCGACCAAGCATTAAGTCTTTACAACTACTACGTTGCTGGCAAAGTAGTGCATCTTCTACTTGCCAAATTTCACCATTTGCGACTACGGCGATGTTTTTATCTTTGATCAGTGGTGGAATTTTCTCCCAATAAGCGGGCGGGTTATAACCGTCTCGCTTTGTACGGGCATGTATAGCAATACTATTGGCACCGGCACTAACAACGGCATCAACAATTTCTTGACTGTTACTGTCATCATCAAAACCTAAACGAATTTTAGCGCTTACTTGATGCTCGCTTGGCACGGCATCACGGACTGCTTTAATGATTTCATACATGTGTTCAGGGTCTTTTAACAGCACAGCGCCACCTTTACTGCGGTTGACTGTTTTCGCAGGGCAACCAAAATTAAGATCAACGCCGTGAGAGCCAAGCTCAATTACCCTGACAGCGTTTTCAGCTAATGCGTGTGCGACTTGGCCAAGTAATTGGATACGCACAGGAGTGCCAGAACGCGTTAAACCGTTATTATTTAGCTCTGGGCAATAGCGATGAAATACTTTATCAGGCAAGCAGGCATCGATAACACGTACAAATTCAGTGACGCATAAATCAAAACCACCAATTTCGGTGAGTAGTTGGCGCATTTTAAAATCGACAACCCCTTCCATAGGCGCTAAAACTAATTTCATGATAGGGGCACTTTGACTTGATAAAAGGAGACGTAGTTTACCTGTAAATATAACATTGATAAATGCCAATTTTACTCCCATAGTTAACTTCAATTGTTCACTCTTTTGTAGCGTTATTGTAACTAACAAATAAAAAGTTGCGATTAAGTGAAATATTATTTTTGTAGTAAGGTCTACTTAGTACACCCCTTACATGTTTAGAGAGAGTCATAAAATGAATACACTTAAAAAAAATTCAATTGCGTTAACATTAGGCGCGGTAGTTGTAGGCAGCACAAGTTTTATTTCTGCAGATGTTCAAGCGAATCCATTTGAATTTCAACAAATGGTAACGGGCTACCAAGTCGATGCTACAGAAGGTAAATGTGGCGAAGGTAAATGCGGTGGAGATGCTAAAACTAAAGACGACAAAGCTAAAAAAGAAGGTAAGTGCGGCGAAGGCAAATGTGGTGGCGATGCCAAACACGACAAAGCTAAAAAAGAAGGTAAGTGCGGCGAAGGCAAATGCGGTGGCGATGCTAAACATGACAAAGCTAACAAAGAAGGCAAGTGCGGCGAAGGCAAATGTGGCGGCGATGCTAAACACGATAAAGCTAAAAAAGAAGGCAAGTGCGGCGAAGGCAAATGTGGTGGCGACGCTAAACACGATAAAGCTAAAAAAGAAGGTAAGTGCGGCGAAGGCAAGTGTGGTGGCGACGCTAAAAACGACAAAGCTAACAAAGAAGGCAAATGCGGTAGCCATTAATTAGATAAGTTATGAAACCTGCACTTTAGTTAAGTAGTTTGTTTATAAAAGGGCCGCATTGTGGCCCTTTTAAATGAAGGAGTGGATATGACTGTATCTAGTAACAGTGAATTTGGCATGGTAGGGCTTGGGCTGCGCAGAGAAATGCTCGATGAATTATTGACGCAGATACCAAAGCAAATTGATTTTATGGAAGTGGCGCCTGAGAACTGGTTAAAACTCGGTGGTCGCTTTGCTAAGCAGTTTAAGTCACTGACCGATACAAGTAATTTTGTCTGTCATGGCTTGTCATTGTCGATCGGCTCACCTGAACCGTTAGATATTGAATTTGTTAAATCCTTAAAAGTCTTTTTCAAAGCACATAACGTTAAGCTTTTTAGTGAGCACCTTAGTTATTGTTCCGGCAACGGCCACATGTATGATCTGATGCCGATCCCATTTACTGAAGCTGCGATTGCCCATGTTGTTGGGCGGATAAAACAGGTGCAAGATATTCTCGAACAGCAAATAGCTATCGAAAATGTGTCTTATTATGCCGCACCTGGTCAGCAAATGAGCGAGTTAGAATTTACCACTGAAATATTACAGCAAGCTGATTGTAAGTTATTACTCGATGTAAATAATATTTATGTGAATTCGATAAATCATGGTTATGATGCAGAGCATTTTTTAGCTAGCTTGCCATCGCAACGTATAGCGTATGGTCATGTCGCAGGGCATTTCAACGAGGCGGATGATTTACTTATTGATACTCACGGTGCTGACGTGATTGACCCTGTTTGGCAATTACTTGACCGTGCTTATCAACATCATGGGGTGTTTGCGACTTTATTGGAACGTGATTTTAATATTCCAGCTATCGCTGAGCTTACCAAAGAGCTGGATATAATTCATCAACTACAAGCCAAGCACGCAATAATACAGCGAAAAGAAAGTGCCTGATATGAATTTTATTGAAACCCAACAAGCGTTTATGGCGCATATTCGAGCGCCAGATACACAACCAAAGCCCGATGACATTGAAGAACGTCGTATGGCGATCTACCGTGATTTATTTTTCAATAATATCAATGGCTTTATTTCCTCAGCATTTCCGGTTCTGAAAACACTCTACAGCGATAACAATTGGTTAAGATTAGTTCGCCAATTTTTTGCTGAACACGATTGTCAATCACCTTATTTTTTGGATATTGCTGGTGAGTTTATTGCGTATTTAAGTAGTGATTACCAATTGCAAGAAATTGATCCCCCCTTTATGCTTGAGCTTGCTCATTATGAATGGATTGAGCTTGATGTCTCGGTTGCGCATGCGGATCCAACTGATTGCATCATTAATGCACCGCTGAGTAATGTGCCTCTTTATATGGGTAGTTGCGCGCGAAATTTAAGTTATCAGTTTGCTGTACAGCATATTAGTGTTGATTTTCAACCACAGCAGCCTAGTGAACAGCCTCATTATTTTGTGGTGTATCGCGATACCGACGACGAAGTACAATTTCTTGCTACCAATGCAATGACCGCATTATTACTGGCGATTATAGATACAACACCGAGTATCAAATTAGCTTCGTTGGTGGAGCAAGTTGCTTTACAAGCGCCGCAATTTACTACAGAACAGCTTGTGCAAGGTGCTACAGCAACATTACATGCAATGGCAGAGCGTGGCGTTATCGTGACAAAAAATCACCCTTAAAGTCTTTATTGATTATTTTACATCGTCTATTATGTGCGCCTTAATTCGTCGCGCTTAATAAAAGGTAGTACCTATGTCAGAAGATAAAGATTTTAAAGATCCGTTTAATGCAATGTATTTTCTTGCATTCTTAGCTGTGTTTGCAGGAATTGGCTGTTTAAATGCAATCCTAGGCTGGATCACCACAGTCTCTTAATTTAGCACTGCTAAATTATAATAAGGCTGTATATAGTGCAGTCTTATTACTTAATTATTTAACTTCTTACCGACAACTCATTTTTGTGATGTTATAATTGTCTGCTTTGTAATATTACAGATAAAACAGTTTAAATTATGACTCAAGTAACTCCATCTATCATTAAAGATAGCATAACTACTATTGCAGATTACCCTAAAGCAGGCATTATGTTCCGTGATGTAACTACGCTAATGGCTAATCCCGCTGCATTTCAAGCAACAATTAATGCATTTATTTCAGCTTATAAAGATCAAGGTTTTACCAAGATTATAGGTACTGAATCACGTGGTTTTATCTTCGGTGCACCGCTTTCATATGCATTAGGTATTCCTTTTATTCCAGTGCGTAAACCGGGTAAACTGCCACGTGCAGTGATCTCTCAAGATTACCAGCTAGAATATGGTGAAGATGTATTAGAGCTGCATACAGATGCCATTGTCCCAGGTGACAAAGTGCTTTTAGTAGATGACTTGTTGGCAACCGGCGGTACCATTGAAGCGACCGCTAAATTAGTCAATAAGTTGGGTGGTCATGCGACAGATGCAGCATTTGTAGTCTCTTTACCAGAACTAGGTGGCGAGCAACGCATTGCAAAAATGGGGATTAAAATCCTGAAATTGGTTGAATTCGAAGGCGAATAATTAATGAGTTATCAAGTCCTAGCGAGAAAATGGCGTCCACAGACCTTTCATGAATTGGTCGGTCAGTCCCATGTGAAACAAGCGCTTATTAATGCTTTAACACAAAACAGACTGCATCACGCTTATTTGTTCACTGGGACTCGCGGGGTGGGTAAAACCACCATCGCACGTATTTTTGCAAAAAGCTTAAATTGTGATGAAGGCATTTCGGCGCAACCTTGTGGCAAGTGTAGCAGCTGTATAGATATCGAAACTGGTCGTTATATTGACTTACTTGAGATAGATGCCGCATCGCGCACTAAAGTTGAAGATACCCGTGAGATATTGGATAACGTGCAGTACGCGCCAACTCGCGGTCGCTACAAAGTGTACCTGATCGATGAAGTACACATGCTTTCAAAGCATAGTTTTAATGCATTATTAAAAACCTTGGAAGAGCCGCCTGAGCACGTTAAGTTTTTATTAGCGACGACGGATCCACAGAAACTGCCTGTCACCATTTTATCGCGTTGTTTGCAGTTTAATCTTAATGCGTTATCGCAACCTGAAATACTCCAACAACTTGAATATGTGTTAGGCGAAGAAAAATTAAGTTTTGAAACTCAAGCCCTGCAAATTATCGCCAAAGCTGCTGATGGCAGTATGCGTGATGCATTGAGTTTAACTGATCAAGCGATTGCTCAAACGAATGGTGATATTAAGCATCAAGCGGTGCAAGCAATGCTAGGGTTGATGGACAACCATTATAGCCAGCATTTGCTGGTTGCATTATTAGCCCAAGACGGCCATGCATTGATGGCGCAAATCGAGCAAGTTGCCACCCAAAACCCAAATTATATTGCTTTGTTAGATGATCTAATTGGCCTTACACATTTAGCACAATTAACCCAATTAGTGCCCGATGCCGCCAAGTTAAATGAATATAATCGCGAGTTTATTAATGAAGTAGCAAAGAGCTGCGATTCACAACAAATCCAAATTTATTATCAATTACTGCTTAATGGCAAAAAAGACTTACAATGGGCGCCAGAGCCTCGTTTAGGTTTTGAAATGGTTATGCTGCGCTTACTGGCATTTCAACCAGTTGATAGCCAAATGCTTGCAAGTACTGCGGCGCAGGCACCAGCGGCCGATAACAACCGGTCTCGCTCAGCAGCATTGAGAGATATTCTCAATAAAAATAAGCCTGCAACACCACAGCCTGTTGATAACCAAGTATCATTGCCTCAAGCTGCACCGCTAAAAACGGCCGTGAGTGCGCCTGAACAAGTCGTTGCAACAACTGAACACTCTGTAACCGGTGAGCAAACAGCACCTGTCGATACGCAGCCAACTGTTACCACTGCACCACATACAAATTCGGGAATTATGCACGAAGCCGCGCATGGTAATGAGCATGATTCAGATGCTGAGCTTGAGCAACAATTAGTATCCCAATATGATGAGGTAATGAATAACGCAGTGGAGCAGGGCTTTCATAGTGGCTTTGAGCATGCGCCAGAACAATCTTTGCCTGAGCATCAATATAGCGCAGAGCAAACCGCTCCAGCACAAAATAACAGCTCATTCTCTGACTATTCAGATACCACAGATATTAGCCAAAAAGAAGCACAAGCGCAGTCTGCAATTGCACGTATTTTACGAGATAGAAATATTTCCGGTGCAGGTACGCTCTCTGGTGGTAAAACACCTGTGGCGCCATCAACGAATAAACCAGCTGAGGTTGAGCGCGGTACTGCGGTAAAAAAGTCACAGCCCCAGATAACGGGGGCAAGTAGTCAGCTTGAGACTGATGGTTACACGCCGAATATCGCCGCAAATAAGCGTGTGAAACCTGACTTTAAAGAAAAACATCAGACTATTACTGAGAATTTAGCACCGGAATTGCTAGAGCAAATTAATCCACAAAAAGTAGTTGCTGCACCTGAGCCTGAAATAAACATTCAAATACCGGATGATTTTCAAAGCCCGATCAGCGATATTCGTTTTGCACATCAACAAGATGAGTGGGCATACTTAATTAAGCGGATGGGACTTGGCGGGCGGATGCGTCAATTTGCTTTGCATTCAATTTATTCAAAGCAACAACAACAGCTGCACTTAGAAGTGGATGAATCGCAAAAACATCTCGATACCCCGATGTTAAGGCAAAAGCTTAGTGCAGCGCTGGCCAGTATTTACGGGCATAATGTTGAGCTGACAATCAATTTTGCCCCTGGGGTGATAGATTCGCCTTACTTAATTCAGCAAAAGATCGATGCAGGGCGCCATCAGCAAGCAATCGATGTGATCAACGGTGATGAAAATATCGTACAGTTACAGCAGCTATTTTCTGCAATTATCGATGAAAACAGTATTCAGGCATTGTAATTCATTGCAATAGCCCTTATCTTCATGGCAATTAGAAATAGAAAGAGAGAAAGTTATGTTTAAAGGTGGAATGGGTAACATGATGAAGCAAGCGCAGCAAATGCAAGAGCGCATGCAAAAAGCCCAAGACGAAATTGCTCACTTAGAAGTGGTTGGTGAAGCCGGTGCTGGTTTAGTTAAAGTAACCATGCTTGGTAACCACAATGTTCGCCGTGTTGAACTTGACGAAAGTTTGATGGAAGACGAAAAAGACCTTATTGAAGACTTACTTGCCGCTGCGTGTAATGACGCAGTACGCCGTGTAGCAGAAGAAACACAAGAGCGTATGGGTAAAGTAACTGGCGGTATGCAATTACCACCAGGTATGAAAATGCCGTTTTAAGATAAAACATGCAACTTTCAGAGAGTTTAAACCAGCTGATCGAAGCACTACGCTGTCAGCCCGGCATAGGCCCAAAGTCAGCGCAGCGCATCGCGTTTCATCTGCTTGAGCGCGACCGTAAAGGGGGCACTCAACTTGGTAATGCACTTATCAAGGCGATGACTGCAATAGGACACTGTCAATCGTGTCGTACTTTTGCAGAGCAGCCGCAGTGTGAAATCTGTTTAAGCCCCAAACGCCAAGATAGCGGAATTTTATGTGTGGTTGAATCACCTACCGATGTGTTGGCGATTGAACAAACTGGCCAGTATAAAGGTTTGTACTTTGTATTGATGGGACATTTATCACCTATCGATGGTATTGGTCCAAATGAAATTGGCCTTGATATTCTTGAAAGTAAGTTGCAACAATGTGGGATAAACGAGGTTATATTAGCGACCAACCCTACAGTTGAAGGGGAAACTACAGCGCATTATATTGCCCAGCTTTGTCACCGTTATAAAGTTGATGCATCGCGGATAGCCCATGGTATTCCGGTCGGTGGCGAACTTGATTTGCTCGATGGCATGACATTAATGCATGCATTTAGTGGCCGACGAGTGGTTAGTCAAAATTAGCTCTTAGAAGCGCATTAATTTAAAACCTGCATTAACGTCTGTTATGCAGGTTTTTTGTTTTTATACCTTGGTGGTAAAAGTTTGATCGTAATTTATCCAATAACTGGGTAATCTATTTTTAGTAGCTGGAGTCTCTTTTTCACCAGTTTGGTTAATTTGTAAGGATCACAATGCAAGATAATAAAAAACATCAGCGTGCTTTACTAAAGAGTAAGCGCTTTCTACCGCTTTTTGTCACCCAGTTTTTCTCTGCGTTAAATGATAATATTTATAAACAAGCGGTGCTACTGTTATTGATTTTTCAAACGGCAAATGTTGCCGATGGCGCTTTTTATGCTAACTTAGCGGCAGGCTTATTTATTCTACCGTTCTTTTTATTTTCAGGGATGGCGGGACAAATTGCTGAAAAAAAGGAAAAGTCAAAATTAATTCGCACCGTAAAACTTGCCGAAATTCCGATTATGCTAGTAGGCGCTGTGGCCATTTCAACGCAATCTGTTTGGTTGATGTTAACCACGGTATTCTTAACAGGGTTACAAAGCACCTTTTTTGGCCCGCTAAAATATTCAATTTTACCGCAACACGTGGCAGCAGATGAATTAACCAAAGCCAATGGCCTTGTTGAATCTGCGACATTTGTGGCTATATTGATTGGCACAACGTTTGGCACGTATTACATTACCCAAACAGTGGGGCCAACGGTCATCTGTGTGGCAATTATAAGCCTGGCGATTATTGGTTATTTGAGTAGTCGCTCTATTCCAATCAGTGCCGCGAATGATCCTAATTTAGTGTTTACTTTTAATATTTTCTCATCCACCAAAAGCCTATTTAGGGTACTTAATTCACAAACTGAGTCGGTCGGAAAGTCGGTACTTGGTATCAGTTGGTTTTGGTTTATAGGGGCGATTATTTTAACGGCGCTACCAAATTATGTGAAATATGTCATGGTTGGCGATGAGCTGGTCGTCACCAGCGCTTTGGTGGTATTTTCATTGAGCATCGCAATAGGCTCGCTGTTGTGTGAAAAGTTGTCTCGCTCGCGGATAGAATTAGGTATTGTGCCATTTGGCGCGTTGTTGATCACATTATTTTTGTACTTACTGAGCCAAGAGCCTGCAATGAGCTTTTACCAGCTACCAAGCGAAGAATTATTTACACTTTCACAAATACTGCATACTGGTGACATGTATTGGCATTTTATTTGGATGGCCGGCATTGGCATTGCCTCTGGTTTTTATACTGTGCCATTGTACGCTTTGATCCAACAACGCACCGTCGAATCAAGCCGTTCACGCATCATCGCCGCTAATAATGTGTTAAATGCGTTGTTTATGGTCGCCAGTGCGGTGTTAAGTATTGTAACGCTATCTATATTTGCATGGACGATCCCACAGTTATTCTTGTTACTGGCAGGATTGAATTTACTGATCTCTGTGTATATTTATACCAAGGTGCCAGAGTTCTTCTTACGCTTTGCTGTTTATTTATTGACCATTTGTATGTATCGAGTGCGTACCAAAGGGGATCATAATATTCCTAGTGAAGGCGCAGCAGTATTGGTGAGTAATCACGTCAGCTTTGTTGATTGGATGTTTATTTTAGCGGCATCACCAAGGCCTATTCGATTTATGGTATTTGCCCCCATTTATTATTCTCCCGCGTTGCATTGGTTATTTAAAATGGCCAAAGCTATCCCAATTGACAGTGAAAAATCTAATCCGCAGGCGTTTCAAGAAGCATTTGATGAGGTTGCTAAAGCATTAGATAACGGTGAGTTAGTGGGTATTTTCCCTGAAGGGAGGCTAACTGGCGATGGTTCGATTGATATTTTCCGCCGTGGTATTGAACGTATTATACAGCGTTCACCGGTGGCCGTTATACCTGTCCATCTAGGCGGGTTATGGGGCAGCATGTTTAGTCGTAAAGCAAAATGGCGACTTCCACGACTGAAATGGTCGCTGGTCGCTGTGACTGTTGGCGAGCCTATTGCTGCCAATGCAGTCACTGCAGATGAATTGCGTGAGCGAGTGGTTGCCTTAAAAGAGCAGTATGAAAAAGGTGCTGTTTAATAGCGATTAAACGCTGATGTAAAAGAGATATAAATTTAGCGCGCAATATTCAGTCGTGAATATTGCGCGTGAGTCTTGTGCTTAGTTGGCCGCTAACTAACTGCTAACCAAATACCAACCGCGATCATCAAACTACCAGCGATGCGGTTCATCCACTTGATATTGTCACCTTGGTTTAAAAACAGCCGTAAACTTTTACCGCCAGTGGCATAGAGCATCATGCAAGTGAATTCGCTGAGCATAATGATGGCGACTAACATACTCAATTGTGGCGCAATCGCGGTGATAAAGCCTTGTGAGAATAGCGCTTGGCGAGATACTTTTAATTTACTGTCTGCGCCTAATTTGATGGTTGCTTTTGCTCGCCACATTGAAATGCCAATGTAGACTAAATAACCTGCACCGAGCCATTTTAATACGTTAAATAGTGTCGGGTAGTTGAGCATAATACTTGCCACTCCTGCGACTGCTGCAACAGCCACAATAGCAACGCCAAGTAATTCGCCAATCATCATCCACATAGTTCTGCGCACGCCAATACTCATTCCTAAGGTCATGGCTAAAGTCATACACATCCCAGGTGTAATAGAGACAAAAAAGAAGGTGGGTATAAATACCCCCAGCACTGCGAAGTCGAGCATGTAAGCATCCGTTAGTTGCTGCAATAGAATGCGCAATAGTAATGGTTTTCGAAAGCGTTAGAAACCAATTTGGGATAGTTAAGCGCAATTATGAGATTGTTAGCACCCGCGATAAAGCTCCGGTTTATCGCTTATTCGTAAGCTAATTGCGATCCTTATAGAGGATACCGCTGTGATCTTCTGTGTATTGATTACAAACACTTATTTGTAAGTGGGTTTTAACAAATATATTTTTGCTTTGTTGGGTGCTTTGAATTAGGATCAAATCAGTTTAAAACCAAGAACTAATGCCCTGTGTCTAGATTATTTATTGCTATTACCACCATTTTCCTAAGTTTCACTGCAACTGCGGTTGAAGTTACTGATCTATATCAGGACGTATTAAAAGTATCTGACAAATCTCGCGATGCTCGACTCAGCGCCAGCCGCGAAGCGTTGCTAAATGTACTGGTTAAGGTCAGTGGCGATCCAAATGCTGACAAAAACCCAACGGCTCAGCGACGTAGTAAAGATATATCAGATTACATGCTCAAATTTGAATACGACGAAAAAGCCAATGGTCAGCTTAACCTCGTGGTTAAATTTGAAGCAAACAAAATCAACGCACTCGTCAAAGAACTTAATTTACCATTGTGGGGGACGCGTCGTCCGCTGGTGGCTATTTGGCTTGCCATTGAAGATAACTGGCGTCGCGAACTTGTTACCCAAGAAAGCTATCCGCAGTTAGAGCAACTAATTTATAGCACCGCAGCGCGACGTGGTTTGCCTGTCGTGGTGCCATTACTTGATTTACAAGACCGTGCATTAGTGGGAATACCTGAAGTGTGGGGAAATTTCTCTACGCCAGTCGAGCAGGCATCAAGCCGCTATAGTGCAGAGCGCAGTATTACCGCGCGTTTATACAAACAACCTGACAGTGAGGTTTGGCTGTTGGATTGGCGTTTTACTAACGATGAGCTGTTTGAAGCAAACAGAGTAACCGGTGATAAACAACAAGCCATAGCCTTAATGATTGACAGTTTAGCGGCAGGCTTGGCCAATGAATATGCGGTTGATCCAAATTCTACAACGCAACTTGCCCAAGCGGTGTTTAAATTAAAAGGCACCACTAACTTTGTCGATATAGAGCTTGCTAAACGTCAGCTACAGAGCTTAAGCGTGGTTACCCAAGTGACAATTCGTGCTCGTACCGCTGATATGGTTAGTTTTGCGATAAATCATACTGGCAGTATGCATGATTTACAAAAAGCCTTAGAGCTCGACCGCGCTTTTCAACCCTTTGTTGACCCTCGTGCGTTTTATCCTGTGACAGCGCAAGACGATTTAGAATATCAATGGGTTGGTTTGTAATGCCGGCAATGGAGCCGGTGCAAATGGCATTGCCGGTGACGTTACCGGATGATGAAACGTTTGCCTCTTATTTTGGTGGTGAAAATTCACTGGAAGTGAGTCATTTAAAAAATGCCTTTAAAAGTTTAGCAACCACTTTTCAATATACTTATTTGTGTGGTTTAGGGGATTCAGGTAAATCGCATTTACTGTATGCAACCTGTATTCATGCTCAAGAGCATGGTTTATCAACTATGCTGCTATCAATGCGCGAAGTGATTGATTTTGGTCCTATGGTGCTCGATGGCTTAGATGCCCTTGATGTGCTGTGTATTGATGACGTGCATTTAGTAGCAGGTAACGATGCGTGGGAAAAAGCGTTGTTTAATTTTTTTAACCGTTTTAACGAACCGGGTAAGTGCTTGGTAGTGACAGCGGATCTGTTACCAGACATGCTAAATATTAGCCTGCCGGATCTTGAGTCACGATTAAAATGGGGTACGACATTTCAAATCCGTTCTATGAGTGATGATGACAAAGCCGAAGCCTTAGTAAAGCGTGCCAATATGCGCGGCTTAGAGCTCAGTGATGAATGTGCGCGCTTTTTATTAACGCGTTTGAGTCGTGATATGCGTGCGCTACTTGATGTGCTTGATAAACTTGACCATGCATCGATGGCTGCACAACGTAAATTGACAATTCCTTTCATAAAATCCACTCTAAAACTCTAGTTTTCTCTACAAAATCGTCTAACTTCCCATTTTACTTAACCAGAATGGGAAAGAATTCAATAAGATTGGTATAAGGTCTGGAATCTAGCCATTGCTTTCAGTTATCATTAGCTATTACTTAAATCACCTTCTGTGACAGATCAGGTATCGAATGAACTTAGAAAATATATTAGCGCAAGCACTTGAGGCGGTCGCCAGTGCCAGTGAAATCGCGCAGCTTGAAGATATCAGGGTTAACTACCTTGGTAAAAAAGGCGAAATCACGAATCTATTAAAAACCCTTGGTAAAATTGCCCCTGAAGAACGCAAAGAAGCAGGCCAAGTAATTAACCAAGCTAAGCAAGATGTACAAGTTGCGATTAACGACAAGCGCGAATTATTAGCAAGCAAAGCCCTTGAAGAGAAATTAGCCGCTGAAACAATCGATGTAACATTACCCGGTCGTGTTATGCCAACAGGTGGTTTACACCCAGTGACGCGTACCATTGAGCGGATTGAGAGCTTTTTTGGCGAATTAGGTTTTGCGGTTAAATCTGGCCCAGAAGTAGAAGATGATTTTCATAACTTCGACGCGCTAAATATTCCTGAGCATCACCCAGCGCGTGCTGATCACGATACCTTTTACTTTAATCCAAAACTGGTGTTGCGTACGCAAACCAGTGGTGTGCAAATTCGCACCATGGAAGCTGAGCAACCGCCGCTGCGTATTATTTCTCCAGGGCGTGTATACCGTAACGATTACGACCAAACACATACGCCGATGTTCCATCAGGTTGAAGGGTTGATGGTTGATACTGATGTAAGCTTTACTGAGCTTAAAGGTATTTTGCACGATTTCTTGCGTAACTTTTTTGAAGAAGATATGGAAATTCGTTTCCGTCCTTCATTTTTCCCATTTACAGAGCCTTCAGCGGAAGTTGATGTGATGGGTAAAGACGGAAAATGGTTAGAAGTATTAGGTTGCGGAATGGTGCACCCTAACGTGCTTAAATCAGTGGGAATTGATCCAGAAAAATACACTGGTTTTGCCTTTGGTATGGGTGTAGAGCGTTTAACCATGCTGCGTTATGGTGTAAATGACTTACGTGCGTTTTTCGAAAACGATTTGAAATTCCTTAATCAGTTCCGTTAAGAGTGAAGAAATAACATGAAATTTAGTGAAAAGTGGTTAAGAGAGTGGGTTAATCCTGCAATTGACACGCAGGCTCTTTCGGAACAGTTATCGATGGCCGGCCTTGAGGTAGATGGTGTAGAGCCCGCTGCTGCAGAATTCTCTGGCGTTGTTGTCGGTGAAGTAGTTGAATGTGGTCAGCATCCTGATGCAGATAAACTACGTGTAACTAAAATCAATGTCGGTGGCGATGAGCTATTAGATATTGTATGTGGTGCGCCAAATTGCCGTTTAGGTATCAAAGTTGCAGTAGCTATGGTTGGCGCTGTATTACCGGGCGATTTTAAAATTAAAAAAGCCAAACTACGTGGTCAACCGTCTCACGGCATGCTGTGTGCATTCGTGGAGCTGGGTATTAGCGAAGAAGGCGACGGTATCATGGAGTTGCCACTTGATGCACCAGTGGGCACAGACTTACGTGAATACTTAAGCCTTGATGACAACATTATTGATGTTGATTTAACCCCGAATCGTGGTGACTGTTTAGGTATTAAAGGCATCGCTCGTGAAGTGGGCGTACTTAACAGTATTGATGTTAAAGCCCTAGAGATACCAGCGGTTGCAGCAACTATTGATGATAAAGTATCAATTGAACTAGTAAACGATGAAGCCTGCCCACGTTATTTAGGGCGTGTGATCAAAGGCATCAACCTTGACGCCACAACACCACTTTGGATGGTTGAGAAGCTTCGTCGTAGTGGCGTGCGCGCAATTGACCCTGTGGTTGATGTAACTAACTATGTGTTACTTGAACTTGGCCATCCAATGCATGCTTTTGATTTAAATGCGATTGAAGGCGGTATCAAAGTACGTAGCGCCCATGCTGGTGAAGAGCTGGTATTACTAGATGGTAATACTGCTAAGTTGAATGAATCTACCTTAGTAATAGCCGACCATAACAAAGCGCTGGCGATTGCCGGTATCTTTGGCGGTGAGCAATCAGGCGTTACCGAGCAAACAACGGATATTCTATTAGAAAGTGCGTTTTTTAATCCAGTTGCTATCGCAGGGCAAGCCCGTAGCTATGGTTTACACACAGATGCATCGCATCGTTATGAACGTGGTGTGGATTTTGCGCTGCAACATGATGCAATAGAACGTGCAACTGCGTTGTTACTTGAGATTGTAGGCGGTCAAGCAGGCCCTGTAGTTGAAGCTGTTGCAAAAGATAAGCTTCCTAAGGTCACTGAAGTGCGTCTTCGTCGTGCGCGTTTAGACCGTGTTATTGGTCATCATATTGAAGATGCGAAAGTAACCGACATTTTAACCCGTTTAGGGCTTGATGTGAAAATTGTCGATGGTGTGTGGAGTGCAGATGTACCAAGCTACCGTTTTGATATTCGTATCGAAGAAGATCTAATTGAAGAAGTTGCTCGCGTATATGGTTACAACAGTATTCCAAACGTAGCTCCGACTGCTAAATTAAAAATGACCACTCATAACGAAGCCAATATTGCAGTGAGCAAATTTCGCAATACGTTAGTGACTCGTGGTTATCAAGAAGCGATCACTTACAGCTTTGTTGATCCTAAAGCACAGGCTATTTTACACCCAGACAGTGACGCGCTTATTTTGCCACATCCAATTTCGATTGAAATGTCGGCAATGCGTGTGAGCCTTATGCCAGGTTTACTTGCATCAGTAATGTATAACCAAAACCGCCAGCAGCCACGTATTCGTTTATTTGAGCATGGCCTTAAATTTCTACGTGATGAAAACGCAGAGAATGGCGTAAACCAAGTTGCAGTTATCGGTGGTGCTATTACTGGTCTGGCACATGGTGAACATTGGGTTGAAGAAAAGCGCACCGTTGATTTTTATGACTTAAAAGGTGACGTTGAAGCATTACTTTCATTAACCAATGATATAACGCGTTTTGAAATCAAAGCAGAGCAATCAGATGGCTTACATCCGGGCCAATCTGCGGTGATTTATGTTGAAGGTAAAAAGGTCGGTTTCTTTGGTGCTATTCATCCTCAAGTACAAAAATCGTTAGATATCAATAATGCGACTTACGTGTTTGAAATTGAAATGACAGCCATTGAAAAAAGAAATTTACCAGAGGCTGTAGGGGTTTCGAAGTTCCCTTCAAACCGCCGCGACATCGCTATTTTAGTGGAAGATCAGGTGAAATCTGGCGACATTTTATCAGTGATAGAAAAAGTTGGCGGAAATCAATTGGTTGACCTAAACTTATTCGATGTGTATAAGGGCAAAGGTATTGAGCCAAATTATAAGAGTTTGGCGATTGCTCTAACACTGCAAGCGGTTGATAGAACACTCGAAGAGAAAGATATCAATCTAGTAGTTGATAACGTGGTGGCCGCACTGGCTGAACAGTTTAATGCATCGTTGAGGGACTAGATATGGCGCTTACTAAAGCCGACATAGCTGAACACCTATTTGAAAAATTGGGGATCAATAAAAAGGATGCCAAAGATTTAGTTGAAGCGTTTTTTGAAGAAATCCGCTCAGCGCTTGAAAAAGGCGAGCAGGTTAAGCTCTCTGGATTTGGTAACTTTGATCTTCGTGACAAGAAAGAAAGGCCTGGCCGTAACCCGAAAACTGGGGAAGATATCCCTATTTCGGCACGACGCGTCGTCACCTTTCGACCTGGTCAAAAGCTCAAAACTCGTGTTGAAGTTGGTACGAGCAAATAAATTAAAAAAGGCAGCGTCAGCTGCCTTTTTCTTTTCTATAAACTAAGTTTGAACGCGATTAAAAATCCCGTGGTGAAACAAACTGCCCAGCTTGAATACTGTCGTAGGTTTGCTGTGCGAGGGTATCTAATCCGCTGAGACTTTTTCCTGTTGCTGTTAGCTGTTGTTCAATTGGGAATATTTCAACATTGGTTATCCCAGAAAGCTGCGCAATTTTTGCAAAAGTATAGGCATGCTTATATTTTTCCTGCTTATAAAACAAACTGGTCAATGTGGTGAATATTTCGGGGTTTGGAGTTTGCTCAGCTTTGTTTAGCTCTAACGTTTTATACAGTAAGTCTATGGTCTTATCTTCATCAAACTTAATATAGTAGCTGGCTAAGAAAAACTGGATTTCAGCGTCCTCAGTGACACTAGGATCCTTTTCAAGCGCAAGTAATTTAGTCAGGGCTGATTGGTCATTATTGCGTGACCAGTGATAATACAACAACCCAGGGTGGTTAGTATTTTTGGTATCTTGAAATAACCGTGTCATTTCCTTGATACTGGTTAAATGCGCTTCAACGCGTGAGGTGGTTTTTTCTTTTAACTTGATATGCTCAATTTTTGCCGCCAGCGATACGCATCTATCGTATTTTTCAAAACCCTTTAATAATAAATATTTGTTATCGTCAGTCGGTTGTTTGTATTCATGGTAACGCGCCATGATCACATCAGCACGCTGTGCTTTACAGTGACTATCGGTATTTAAATCATTACATAAACCTGGGGTTTCTTTACACACCTTTGCAAGTGTCAACGGTTCTTCACACCCAGTTAATGCCAACAAACTCAGTAAAACACTTGCTCTTAGTAACATCCCTTAACCTCACCTTAATAATTACCTTGTTATTCTAGCGTAATGAATTGATCTCTAACAGTGGAGAATAAAGTTAGTTTAAATTAGAATAGCGAAGCCCACTGAGGCGTGTTGCTCTCAAAATTCAATACGTCTTATGGCTATCCGTTCAAAAATTGTTTAATTAGGTAAATAAAATGACCTCATCTCACGAGTTAGAATACACAAATAGTTGGCAAGAACGCCAAGATTACGCAGAAAGTATGCAACCTATCATTGGTAAGCTTTATCGTAATCGTGGTATTGAAATCGCGGTATATGGCCGTCCTCTCGTCAATGCCAGTACAATTGATATCATCAAATCTCACAAAACAGTGGCACAGTTTGAAGGTACTAAACTACGTTTACGCGAAAGCTTTCCGTTTTTAGAAGCTATTAGCAAAATGGATTTAAACTCTGCCCGTATCGATATTGGTAAACTGGCTTATGGTTATTTATTTAACGATGTTGCAAATGGTCGTTCTATCGAAGAATATTTAAACGACGAGTTAGCTGAAATTGTAAACTCACAAGCCAAAGAGCCACGCGATGTGGTGTTATATGGTTTTGGTCGTATCGGTCGTTTACTAGCGCGTTTGTTAATTGAAAAATCAGGTCCTTATGCGGATTTACGCTTACGTGCAATCGTTGTTCGTGGTGGTAAAGACGGCGACCTTGAAAAGCGTGCTAGCCTATTACGTCGTGATTCAATTCATGGTCCTTTTAATGGTTCAATCACCATTGATAAAGAACGTAATGCAATAAAAGCCAATGGTAGCTACATTCAGGTGATCTATGCTAACTCTCCAGATGAAATTGACTACACAGCATATGGTATTGAAAACGCATTGATCGTTGATAATACGGGGATCTGGAAAGACGAAGCTGGCCTTGGCTTACATTTAAAATCAAAAGGCGCTGCAAAAGTACTATTAACAGCACCGGCGAAAGGCAATATCAAAAACATCGTATATGGTGTTAATAACCACGATATCAAACCGGAAGATAAAATTGTTTGTGCAGCAAGCTGTACTACCAACGCAATCACACCAACATTAAAAGCACTTAATGATAAGTTTGGTATTAACAATGGTCACGTTGAAACAGTTCACTCGTACACTAATGACCAAAATTTGATTGATAACTACCACAAAGCAGATCGTCGTGGCCGTGCCGCAGCACTTAATATGGTGATCACTGAGACTGGCGCAGCTAAAGCTGTTTCAAAAGCATTACCAGAACTTGAAGGCAAATTAACGGGTAACGCAATCCGTGTACCTACACCGAATGTGTCTCTGGCTATTTTGAACTTAAACCTTGCGACCAGCACCACGGTTGAGGAGTTAAACTCGTTCTTACGCCATGCTGCTCTGCATTCAGAGTTACGCGACCAAATTGATTACACGGCCTCTACTGAGATTGTGTCTACCGATTTAGTCGGCAGTCGTTATGCGGGTGTGGTTGATTCAACCGCCACTATCGTTGATGACAACCGTATTGTACTTTATGTTTGGTACGATAATGAGTTTGGTTACAGCTGCCAAGTTGTGCGTTGTATGCGCGATATGGCCGAGGTTTCATTCCCAAGCTTGCCACGTTAATTGGTAATAGCTTAAAAATCTTTACAAAAAGCCAGCATTCGCTGGCTTTTTTAGTCATGAATGTTTTTTCAAAACCCAAGCCATGTGGTAGGCTGTATCCAGTTTGCTACATTTTAATAACAATGCGTCCATTATAGTGAGGCGTTATTTAATTTCTAACTAACAAGCGATGAGTTAGCGATTAATTTTTCATATATAGGTTTAATAAAATGAAAATCACCAGTAATTTTGACAGTGGCAATATCAAGGTCATTGCCGCGACCGATCCACTTAATATTCAGCTTGAGATCAATAAAGATCATTTATCTGATTTTTTTCAGTGGTTCCATTTCCGTTTAGAAACAACACCTTTTCAAAGCCATAAATTACATATCAATAACCTTGAAAATTCAGCTTATCCTGACGGCTGGGAAGGTTATCAGGCAGTTGCATCATATGATCGCCAAACCTGGTTTCGTATTCCTTCAAACTATGCTGATGGCACGTTATCATTTGAGATTGAGCCAGAATGTGGCTGTGTTTATTTTGCTTACTTTGCACCATATAGCTACGAGCGTCACTTAGATCTAATCACATGGGCACAAAGCCAAGAAGCCTGTCAGCTTGAAACCTTAGGTGAAACACTTGATGGCCGTGATATGAGCGTACTGCGCATTGGTGGCGAAAGTGATGAAAATAAGAAAACTATTTGGATAACAGCCCGTCAACATCCAGGCGAAACGATGGCCGAATGGTTTGTTGAAGGTGTATTACATAAGTTATTAGATGATGAAGATCCACATGCAGCAGCATTGTTATCAAAAGCGGTATTTTACATCGTACCGAACATGAACCCTGATGGCAGTGCTCGCGGGCATTTACGTACTAACGCAAAAGGAGTTAACTTAAATCGTGAATGGCAAACTCCCAGCATGGAAAATAGCCCAGAAGTATATTTAGTGCTAAATAAAATGCGTGAGACCGGTGTTGATATGCACCTTGATATTCACGGAGATGAAGCGATTCCATATAACTTTGTAGCCGGTAGTGAAGGTATCCCAAGCTATGATGCACGCTTAAAAGACTTAGAAGACAGTTTTAAAGCGGCATTGCACATAGTGACTCCTGAGTTTCAAGATGTCCACGGTTACCCGAAAGATGAGCCAGGTCAAGCCAATCTAACGGTGGGGTCATCAGCTGTTGCAGAAGAATTTAAAGCGCTTGCTTATACGGTTGAAATGCCATTTAAGGATAACGATGGTTTACCAGATCCTGATTATGGCTGGTCAGATCGCCGTTCATATCAATTTGGCCAAGACACCTTGGCTGCGATTGTTAACGTAGTAGATAAATTAAGATAACGCGTTTGTACTAAGGGCATCATTCATATCGATGCCCTTAGTTTTTTTAATCGCGATGAATGGCATTAGCGACGCTAATAAAGCGATGATATTTGTTTAATGTGTTACTTAAATCTTTTCCAAGCTCTGTTCGAGCCGTATATTTAAGTTACCTGCATAAAACCACGTAGGGTTAATTAAGTTTTACAAGTAGTTGTTTTGAAAAATAAGTGTTAACAAACTTAGATCGTTTAAGTTAATATTCAAAAAGTTGCAGGGGAGGTAGTAATGTTGTTACCTTATTTCCCATAGCCATATGTCGCGCATTCTGATTAGCTACAGCAGAGTATCGTAACTAGAAAATAATAAATATAACTATAGAGGATATCCATGGAAGCTTTTGTAAGCGCTGTTAATGATGTTGTTTGGAGTAATGCACTCATCTATTTATGCCTAGGCGCAGGCTTGTTCTATTCTGTATTAACCCGATTTGCTCAAGTTAGACATTTTAAAGAAATGTGCAAATTACTATTTAGCCCTAACACCTCAGATAAAGGGATCTCATCTTTTCAAGCATTGGCTGTGTCGTTATCTGGACGAGTAGGGGTTGGTAATATAGCCGGTGTAGCGGCAGCAATTGGCTTTGGTGGCCCTGGTGCTATTTTTTGGATGTGGATAGTGGCTTTTCTAGGGGCAAGTACCGCGTACGCCGAATCTACATTAGGGCAAATTTATAAAACAGAAGAAGATGGCCAATATCGCGGCGGCCCAGCATATTATTTTGATCGCTGTTTAGAACAAAAATGGCTGGCGATTTTATTTGCCGTGTCGGCAATTATTGCATGTGGTGTTTTTCTGCCGGGCGTGCAAGCCAATGCAGTTGGCAACGCGTTTACCCAAGTGTTTGGTGATGGCACTATGGTCTCAACGAGTTTTGGTGAGGTTGGTAGCTTTAAATTGGTTGCTTTGGCAATTATTCTTATTGTTTTAGCGTTTATTATCTTCGGTGGTATTAAGCGTATTGCTAACTTTACTCAAATTGTGGTGCCATTTATGGCGTTAGGCTACATAGTATTAGCTTTAATCGTGGTATTTTTAAATATCGATAAAGTACCTGATATCTTCTCTTTAATCATAACAGATGCGTTTACCGCACAGGCCGGTTTTGGTGCCGCTATTGGTTGGGGTGTAAAACGTGGTATTTATTCTAACGAAGCTGGTCAAGGTACCGGACCGCATGCAGCTGCAGCGGCTGAAGTTGATCACCCAGCCCAACAAGGTTTAGTGCAAGCTTTTTCTGTTTATGTTGATACTATTTTTGTTTGTACTGCGACAGCATTAATGATTTTAATTACCCAGCAATACAATGTAGTGGGTGAATTACCTGCAGGGCAATTTATTGTACAAAACGTTGATGCTGCAACTGAAGTTGGTTCAGCTGCTTTCACGCAAATGGCTTTATTCAGCGTGTTTGGTGGTTTTGGTGAAGCATTTGTTGGAATTGCATTGTTCTTCTTCGCTTTTACTACAATACTTGCTTATTATTATATTGCTGAAACCAATATCGCATATTTAAATCGTTATTTTAAAGGTACTATTCCGCTTGTGATGGTGAAATTTGTGATTATGTTTATGGTGTCATATGGCATGGTAAACAGCTCTGGTTATATCTGGAGTATTGGTGACATTGGTGTAGGTTTAATGGCTTGGATAAATATATTGGGCATTTTATCAATATTCTTTGTGGCTAGACCTGCGCTATTATGTTTGCGCGATTACGAAGATCAGAAGAAAAAAGGCGGGGATATCACATTTGACCCTGTTAAGTTAGGGATCAAAAACGCTACTTTTTGGGAAAAGCGTCTCGCAAAACAATCAAAAGACTCTCAGTTATAGGATTGAGTGGTGTAATCAGAGATGTTTTGGTTATTGTAAAAATTAGATACTCGTTGTTTTTCGGATCTCAGCTATTGGCTGCAATTGAAAAAAGACAACGACAAATAAAACACGTACAATAAAGGGCGCCGCAAGGCGCCTTTTTTATGCGTAGATTTTTATGCGAAGTATGGAGAAAGATATGGCAATTGTTCGTTGTCCTAGTTGTAATAAGTCAATATCCGATAAACACCAACAGTGCCCTCACTGTGAGAATAATGTAGCGCAGCTTGATGATGAACAACGTCAACAGCTAGCGCGCGAAAAACGCATTCAAAAACAACAAATGTTTATGAATCATTCTTTTTTTGCTTTACTGATATTTTTAGGTGGATTCTTTAGTTTATACTTTTTACATCCAGAACCTGAAACTCCATCGTGGTACGCATGCTCCGCAGCCATTGCAATCGGTTGTATTTGGTATTTAATAAACCGCGTTATTTTAGTGACTTTAAAAAAGAAAAAATGACATGAACATCGATAATCTCGTAAAAACAATTACCCCAGAATTATTCGAACGCCTCCAGTATGGTGCCGCAACAGGTAAGTGGCCTGATGGCACGGTACTCAGTGACGAGCAAAAGCAGCAGACAGTGCAATTAGTCATGCTTTACCAAGCAAAAGTAGCGCAAACAAATGAGCAATTCACCATCGGTTCTAATGGTGAAATGGTGCAAAAAACCAAAGCACAATTGCAAAAAGAATTTACCGCAGACAACGAAATAGCAAGGTTTAGTGAACATGATCTTTAAACACCTTTTTACCCCGAAGTGGAAGCACCCGAAGCAACAAGTACGTTTAGAGGCAATTGAAAAGCTAGATGTAGAGCGTGATGCGACGATTTTAAATGCATTAGCTCTGGAAGATAGTTCAGCAGAGATCCGTAAAAAAGCGCTTAATAAAGTCAATGATTTAGTGCTGTGGTGGCAGGCGTATAAACAAGATCAAAGTTTAAAAGAATTAGCAGAACAGCATATATCAAATGCCGTACTGAGTGATGAAAGTAACTTATCTAGCCACATTAAAAACGAATACATAGAGCGTTTTGCTCCGGTAAAAACGCTTGAAAAACTTGCATTTGCAGAAAAAGAACTGCAAGTAAGAGCGAAGCTATTAAAACGTTTGGCTAATCCTAAGTTAGTTGAAAAGGCGTTCAAAGAAGGTTCAAGCGAACTACAAGTGCACCTTGTTGAGCAAGTGATCACCCATCAATTAGTGAAAAGCTTAGTTAAGCATGCACATGATGAGGCAAAATTAACCCTTGAGACGCATATAGAAAATGAGCGTTTAGCAATTGAAATGCCATTAAAAGTACAAAATGATACTCGTGTTATTTTGGCAAAACTTAATGCATTACGTGAAAAACAAGACTATGCGCTTGTTACTCAACAATATGGTGAGTTAACCCAGCAATGGCAGGCACTTGATCTAACCTGGTTAAATCCAGAACAACGCGAGACGGTTGCAAATAAATACATCGTACTAACCGAAAAATTAAATGAGTTAGTTAGTCAATTACAAGCTGTTCATGAGCAACAACAACAACGGTTAGCTCAGCAGCAACGACAATTATTGGCGTTGGCAAATTTAGAAGCGTTAAGTGATGAAATTGAAAATGCGCTACAAGTTGGCTTAGAAACACCAGAGCAAATACAACAAGATTGGTTGGAAGCTAAAGTTGCACAAGCACAGGAAACACTGACACAAAGCGAACTGCAAGACGGCGGGCAAAAAAACCAAGTGACTGGCAGATTAACAAGTTTGTTTAAGCAAGTAGCTAAATTACCAGAGCTTAGTGAAGCGATCAGGGTTTTTAAAACTTCATTAAAAGAATTGAGCAGTATCAACACTGACGATATTGACCAAGCAAATTATGATGAGGCTAATCGCCAATTTAAGCAGACGTATAAAGCGGCGAATGCATCTTTAGCTCAGTTACCTAAGCCGTTACAAGGGCCTTTTAAAGCACAATTAAATGAGCAACAACAACGCTGGAATAAAGCTGTTGCACCTATTAGTGATACATTAACAAAAAATCAGCAACAAGCTACTCGCAAAGGACGCGATGTTCAGCGCCTTATTGAACAAGGCCGTTTTAATGTTGCATTTGGTGTGTTTAAAGGCTTTATTGAGCTGTATGAAACGTTAACTCCAGTTAGTCAGCAAAGTCTTGAAAAAGTCAAAGCAGATCTTGAGCAGCAGTTAGAAAATGCTCGTGATTGGCAAAAGTATGCGTCTGCCCCTAAGCGTGAAGAGCTACTAACTGAAATTACCAGTTTGCTCAATCAACCTTGCACAGATGCCAAGGCGCGTGCAAACGAAGTGAAAACATTACGCCGTCGTTGGAATGAGCTTGGACGTTTAGATACCGAGCAAGAGCAGGCGCAAGGTAAAGAGTTTGATGACAAGATAGAGCTATTATTTGCACCATGTCGTGAACATTTTGCGCAACTTGAACAACAGCGCGAAACGACGAAACTTGAACGCGAAGCGATTATCACTCAGATGAAATCATTGGCTGATACTGATACGACGAGCGATGAGTTTGATTGGAAAGAGTTTGAAAGCCAATACAATCGTATCAATAAAGTATGGCGTAATGCGGGTAATGTAGAGCCAAAAGTATACCGTGCTTTGCAAACACAATATAAAGCGCAGCAACAGCAAGTATTCAATGCGTTGAATGCGTTTCATAAAAGCAACGCGGCAGCAAAAAATGCACTCGTTGAACAAGCACAGCAATTATCAGTAAGTGAAGACTTAGCTGATGCTTGTCAGCAGCTCAAAGAGCTGCAACAGCAGTGGCAGGGAATAGGCTTTGCGGGTGTAAAAGCTGAAAATGCATTATGGCAAAAATTCCGTCAATACAACGATGTGACATTTGCTAAACGCAGTGAGGAGTTTGCTCAGCATAAACAGCAACAAGCCGCCGACAACGCAGTTATCGCAGCACAACTGAGTGAACTTGAAGACGCATTACCAGCGGTTAATCAAAAAGCGCAATTACTAGATTTACGCACTAAGCTAATTGTGCTTGAAGGGAGCAAAGAATTAAATAACCGCATGCAAAAGCTATTAGCTAACATTGATGGTAAATTAGCCGTGCTGACAGAACAAGCAGCACAGGCTGATTTTAGCGCTTTATTTAGTGCGCTTGAAAACCAGCAAGCAATACCTGCACAATGGCAAGGGTGTGCTGATACGCATTTAACCATTACGCAACTGATGTTAAGAATGGAAATTCTAGCTAATGTTGCCAGTCCTGAGGGAGCACCTCGTATGGCTGAGCAGGTTGCAATGCTTGACGATAAGCATCGCGGTGAACAAGCTGATCTACATTATTACTTAAAACAGTTATTGGCTCTGGCTCAAGGTTCAGTTGATGCTGACACACTAGGACGTTTAAAAGCGGTATTTAGCATTTAAATAATCTAGGGCGCCGCAGATTAAATAAAGCCGCCGTTGTGCGGCTTTTGTTTTTATTTGGTTTTTGACGATAATATTATAGTAAAGGAAAAACAATGAAGTATATTTTATTAATTAGCTGTTTATTACTCTCTGCTTGTAACACCACGAACGGCGTATCTGTTTATTCATTTACTAGCAGCGAAATTGAAACAGCACTTAACCAGCAATTACCAAAACTTAGTGAAGAAGTCAGCTTGATGGGGTTACCTGTACAGTTTAATGTGAATGATTTAAGCGTGAATGTCGGCCCTGATAATCGTGATGTAATCGTATTAGGTGCAGATTCGAGTGCTGTTATAAATGCTTTCGCACTTAAATACCCAGTGCGTCTGAAGCTGCAAATAGAAGGTGCGCCATTTTATGATAGTGAGAAAAAAGCGGTATTTCTACGGAATGTAAAATTGCTTGATTCAACTATCGACGCGGGCGGTTTTAAGGGAAACCTAGCGGTGCTTGATGATGAAGCAATGAAAGTTATTAACGGATTTTTAGCTGTAAACCCAGTCTATAGATTAAATATGAATGATCCTAAGGTTGCGCTATTAAGTAAATTACCTTTAGATATGAAAGTAGAGCAGGGCGCAATTAAATTAGTACCTAGCATTTAAACTAATATTATTCAGATGGTTGAAGCCCTGCACGTACAGGGCTTTTTTGTATCTGTTTAAATATAAGTAAGATGGTTGTTGCTTAATTTAAAAGGGGAGGTACACGCTATAAGGGCTGCTATTTATAACCGTCATCGAGATATAAATTAAAAGAATAATTTTATTATATAGGTACAAGTTGTGTGTTTAATCGACTATACTGATTGTTAGTTAAACACCCTTAATTGCCTTCTTTATGGATAAAGAGCCTATTATGAAAAAATGTAACGTGATATTCAGTGCAACGATGATAGCTGTATTCTCGGTTGTAGCTTTTGCTAATGAGCCCGATTTAAATTCTAATCCTTTTCTTGCAGAACATGCAGCGCAACCGCAGGGCGCTCAGGTGTTTTCTTTTACAGAAACGCCAATTGAACTGCACGAACATGATAAAATTAATACTGCCCAAGATACAGGCTATTTACGGCTTGCTTTAGAGACTAAAACCAATGGTTTTGCGTTAGTGGACACATCTCAGATCAAAGATATTGAAAAAGTGATTGCAGAGCACAAAAATGGCCATGAACTATTTCTGCGCACCTTAAAACCTGAAATCATGGCGGCGCAATCAACCGCAGACCAAACTAATTTGTCGCAGCAATTTGCAGGAGACACAGTTGCTTTAGATAATATATTGTTGCAACAAGAATTTACTGTTATGAGTAAAACCGTTGGCGGAAATTTTATTGCCGGTAGCGGTTGGGATCAGTTAACTCAGATTGTCAAGAATGATACGTTTGGTACTGTGATTATAAAAATGTTTAGTTTTAGTCAAAGCAGTGGCGTATATATTGATGCGGACGCGGTGAATTATTATGTAAATAGCAACCCTGGGGTCCTTTATGTACTTAAAGACAATAGCGATAATGTGTACACGAGTTTATCTTGGGCTGACCAAAAGCAATCCTATTCTATTGGTCTTGAAAAAAACATTAATGATATTGGTTTAGCGGGGCGGTTTAAAACGCTAATAACGTCGATGTAGTTGTATTATAAAGTGATCAAATGAATTTATGTAATTGCGAAAATATTGAGATGAACGTTCGTTTTTAAATAAAAGGATTGCATACTCTTTAGGTTAATTAAGCATGTTAAGTATATTTTTCAGCGCTGATAAAGTGAATAATAAACCACTTAACTTTAATAAATGACTATACTAATCTTATTGATTAATCTTAGTTTAAATAAAATCCTTAAAAACTGCTTAATCAGCTTGGCCTATTTTAAAGAATAGGCTTATAATTTAGTTGAATCATATCTAATTTATAACTTTACAACTTAGTGAGTAAAAAATGAAAGAAGTTAAAGCTTTTATTAAATCAGCGAGTCTATCAGACTTAGAAAAAGCACAGGCATTACTTGGCGATGCGATTGCAAAATATACGCAGCAGCAGCAAGCGAAACAAGAAGTACTTGATCTGTTAAAAGCAAAAGGTCTTACTCTTGATGATCTTCAAGACGGTGCCCACGATAAACGCACAAAAGTAATGCCTAAATACCGTATTGAGTTTGAGGGTGAAATTGTTGAATGGACTGGCCGTGGTAAACGCCCTAAAGCATTCCAAGGTGTTGAACTTACCGACCACTTAGCTTAATACTGTAGGGGGTGTATACCCCCTCTTTATTTACAAAATAGTTATTACCCCATTATTTGTTGACCCCTTCGAAGTTGCCACTATGACGTATGTACTACGACCCTATCAACAAGAAGCGGTTGATCGCACTGTCGCTCATTTTCGTAAAACCTCAGATCCTGCTTTAATTGTATTACCTACGGGTGCAGGTAAAAGCTTGGTGATCGCTGAGTTAGCGCGAATTGCCAGAAAGAAAATTTTAGTACTTGCCCATGTCAAAGAGCTTGTTGAGCAAAATGCTGAAAAATATAAAAGCTTTGGCCTTCAGGCGAGTATTTTTTCTGCGGGTTTAAAACAAAAGTCATTGCTACATCAAGTAACGTTTGCCAGTATCCAATCGCTGTCACGCAATCTTGAGCAACTTAACGAACATTATTCGTTAGTGATCATAGATGAATGTCACCGTGTCAGTGGTGAGCAAGATAGCCAGTACCAAAAAGTGATCGTTGCGCTAAAAGCATATAATCCGCAGTTAAAAGTACTTGGACTTACCGCTACGCCTTATCGTATGGGAATGGGCTGGGTTTATTATCGCCATTATCATGGTTTTGTTCGAGGCGATAAAGCGAGTCCATTTCGAGAATGTATTTTTGAACTACCCCTGCGTTATATGATCAAGCATCATTATTTGACTGCGCCAAAGGAAGTGGATGCGGCGATCAGTCATTATGATTTTTCTTCTTTACAAAGTGATTCCTTCGGACGCTATACAGCCGATGATATGAACCAGTTGCTAGAAAAGCATAGCAGAGCAACCAAAGCTATTATGCAGCAAGTTATTCAGTACAGCGAGCAACGCCAAGGGATCATGATTTTTGCTGCGACCGTATTGCATGCAAAAGAAGTCTATGGTTATTTGCCTGAACAACAAACGGCTTTGATCACCGGGGATACTCCTAACGCTGAACGTGACCGTATTATTTTGGAATTTAAGCAGCGCCGACTAAAGTATTTAGTCAATGTATCGGTGCTCACCACCGGGTTTGATGCGCCTCATGTTGATTTTATTGCTATTTTACGCCCGACAGAGTCGGTTAGTTTATACCAACAAATTGTTGGTCGAGGCCTGCGTTTAAGCGAAGGGAAAACCGAGTGTTTGGTAATTGATTATGCAGGTAATGGCTTTGACTTATTTTACCCCGAAGTAGGAAGTAAAAAAGGCGATAGTGATAACGAGCCTGTACAAGTACTTTGCCCGGGTTGTGGTTTTGCCAATATATTTTGGGGAAAAACCGATACACAAGGTAAAGTGATTGAGCATTTTGGCCGTCGCTGCCAAGGTTTACTCGAAGATGATGATGGCTCAAAAGAGCAATGTGATTACCGTTTTCGCTTTAAAGAATGTGAAGCGTGTGGTGCGCAAAATGATATTGCCGCACGTCAGTGCCAGTCTTGCCATGAGGTAATGGCTGATCCTGATGATAAACTACGTGCTGCATTAAATTTAAAAGATGCATTGGTATTACGTTGCAGTGGTTTAAGTGTTGTTAGCCTTGCAAATAACGAACATATTATTAAAGTTACTTATTATGATGAAGATGGTGCTAGTTGCGATGAAATTTATGATTTCTCAAAGTCCGGCGCCCGTTATGCGTTTAATAAACAATTTGCTCAGCGTACTGCTAATGGTCAAACACCCACAGAATATAAGTCAGCTGGACAAGTTATTGCTGGACAGATGCAGCTTGTTGCACCGGATTTTGTTATTGCTAGAAAGAGTAAAAAATATGGCTGGAAGGTTGCCGATAAACTATTTGATTATCAAGGTAACTTCAGAAAGGCAAATCAGCTAAGCTATTAATAAGCTTAACTGATTTTAGACTTAGGCGTCGTCGCCATCCATTAATCCCCAGCCATCACCATAACCGTTATAGCCATTTGCAATACTTTCTAAATATTGCTCTGTTTGGCCAAGTAAAGTGTGATCTGGCACCATCTCTACCTGAGTTACCACTTCCCAAATACCGGTGTCTGTGCATTGCACTAATTCGGTGGCAGGGGAGAGTTCATCTTTGGCTATCGCGGTGGCAAACTTTACGGCATCTACTTTTTGCTCAAATAAAATATAGAAATCAATTTTGTGCATTTGGGCCAAATCTATACCCGCAGCGGCGATTTCAGCTAAAAGTTGGCCATTGTCATCATCAGGAAAGTGCATTTAAAAACTCAATAAAATTATTTCAAATTAGTATCGACTATTGTAACCAAAATAAAGCACATAAGCGTACTAATTTTCACATTTGAGTTACTGCGTGAAGTGACTTCAATATGGTACTATTTCAATAATTATCGGTAAATTGTTTTTAAGTAAGGAAATTACTTGCCTAGTTGGATATTAACTCGCTTTGCGGTTGGTTTATTTTTATTTTTTTCGTTTCATGTATTTGCAGCTGCGCAAGTGGTAACTAGTTATGAAATTAATGGTATTAAGGGCGATCTTGAAAAAAACGTTGCGCTGTACTTAAAACAATTAGAAGGTGACAATGCAACCAGTACTTTGTTAAGTCATGCAAAAAAACAAGTGGCGAGTAGTTTAAAAGCACTTGGTTATTATAAACCGACCATTAAGTTAAATTATAATAATGAAACACAAACCTTAGTGGCCACTATTGAGCGCGGACCTGTAACACGAATTGCAGACGTACGTATTACTGTCCAAGGTGATGGTAAAGATGACCCTCTACTCAAGCATAGCATCAACACTATTAATTTAAATCAAGGGGATATTTTAAATCACAGTAACTATGATGCGGCGCGTAAAAAAATTGAAGGGCAATTGCTTGAGTTAGGATATTTTGATGTTAAATGGCTAGCACACCAACTCGCAATTTCATTAAAGAATAACAGTGCTGAAGTGATCCTAACGATCGACACCGGTGTTCGTTATCAATTTGGTGAGTTAGTTTTGGGTGAAGAAACTCGAGCTGAAAAATACATCCGTTCTATTGCAAAATTTCAGCAAGGTGAAGCTTATAAAGCAACCTTGGTATCTGAGTATAACTTAGCGCTTTCAACCACTCCTTATTTTGCCAGCGTACGTGTTTACGCTGATATTTCTAATCGTGCAAATAAGCAAGTGCCTATTAGGGTTGACGTGCTACACAAACCTGCCAATAGTTATGAAATAGGCGGCGGCTACAGTACAGATCTGGGGCCCAAAGTGCGTTTTAAATGGTCTAAGCCTTGGATCACTGAAAATGGCCACTACCTTGAAAGTAACTTAAATGTGTCACAGCGTCAGCAAGATATTTCACTTGGTTACACTGTCCCTGTTGATGATCCAAATGATGACTTATGGCGTTTTTCTGTTGGTTACAAGTTAGAAGATGAGTTAACTAACGACGTATACAGTAAAATTCTCACAGGGCAACTACAACGGCAATGGTTGACCAATGATAACTGGGTTCGTACCGCTTTTTTACGCCGCGATCGTGAAACATACCGAATTGGCGATACAGAGCAAAGCTCAAAAATGTTAATGCCCGGGCTCAGTTACGCTAAAAAAGTTACCGAGGGAGGCACAACACCATCATCAGGATATCAATGGCTGGTGTCGGCAGAGTTTGGCTTAAAGGACATGTTTTCAACTACTAATATCGTCAGAATGCAGATACAAAATGCTTGGTTGCAAACATACCTTGACCGACATCTGATTTTTTTAAAAGCAAATATTGGTGCAATGTTGGTTGATGATATTGATAACGTACCATTTTCACTGCGTTTTTATGCTGGTGGTGATCAAAGCGTACGTGGTTTTGCATATCAATCAATATCACCTGAAGATGAAGCCGGTCGTTTGATTGGTGGTAAATATCTAATTACAGGTACTGTTGAATATAATTACCAGTTTGCAGAAAGTTGGCGAGCAGCCTTATTTGTAGACAGCGGTACAGCGACCAATGACTTTACTGACCGTGTAGAAGTGGGGGCTGGGTTTGGTATTCGTTATTTAACACCAGTAGGCCCTGTGAGAATTGATCACGCGTGGGGACTCACTAAAGAAAGTAACAGTACACGATTAAGTATTACCATAGGGCCTGAAATTTAATGTCAAGAATGAAAAAAATCATCACCGCACTCACAGTGTTTCTTGCCTCGGTATTCGTGCTGGTATTTTGTTTATTATTTACAGCACCGGGTAATCAGTTGATTGCCTATACCGCAAACAAACTAGTCGATGGCTTACACATAGATATTAACAATGGCCGTTTTTTATATAACGATTCATTTGATGTGCGGTTTCAACAAGGTGGCTTAGATTTTAATGCTAAAAACCTAAAAATCGATCTATATTGGTGGGGATGTGAAGGTATTTGCATCGAAAATATAAGTGCGCAGAGCATGGCACTGGTATTGCCCGATACTTCACAAAATTTAGCTGATGATGAAGCGACTGTTCCAGAGCTGCCAGTTGCCAGTAGTACTGATGAAATCAGTTTACCGATAGCAATTTCGATTAAACGTATCGCAATTGCATCGTTTAAGCTTGCTCATCCCAGCGCTGATGTCACAGTGACAAAATTTGCGCTGTCAGCCTCGGCAGAGCAATCCCTTGTGACGTTAAAATCACTCTCAATTGCTCAAGTTGATGTGCTGCTTAAAGAGACTCAATCACCTCCTAGCGAACCACTAACTGCACTTGCGGCGTTACCTGACATCCATTTTAGCTCGCCGCTTGCAGCAACACTTGAGCAATTATTGGTATCGAAAGTAACGATTGTACAGGGTGAGCAAAGTCATGAAATTACAGATATTAAAGGTGCTTTCTCAATTGCAAAAAATCAACTGATATTACCTTCATTCAGTGCTGACTATTTGCAATGGCATTTGAGTAGCCAATTAAAAGCCTCCTTAGTTGATGATACGCCGGTTACGGCAAAAATAACTCTTAACAATCCAGAGCATCAGCTCAGTTTGGCTGTGGATGGTGATTTACACGATTTGCAATTAGATGTAGTCACCCAAGGGCAATATCCGCTAAGTGCAAAAATAAACGCAGATTTAAAAACGATAAACTTTCCTTTTTCAGTCAATGCAAATATTACTCAGTGGCAGCTTGAAGTAGATAACAACGCTTTAGAGATTAGTGATGTGCAGTTAACTGGCAAAGGTAATGCTGATGATTATAAGTTACAGCTAATAGCACAAAGTCAGTTGGCGGCATACCCTAAGGTACAGTTAAAGTCCTCTCTTAAAGGTGGCCTAACCCAGATCCACGTCGATGACTTGTCATTGTTAGCGAACGAGAGTAAAGCCACTATTACAGCGTCTGCGCGTTGGGATGAAGGTATCCATAGTGAGTTTTCAGGGCAATTAACTCATTTGAAAGCCCAGTACCTAACAGATGCGCTAACAAGTGATCTTTCAGGGCAATTTAACGGTGTTTTCAGTGCTAAGCAGCAGCAATGGCAGCTGAAAATGACCAATACTCAGCTAGCTGGTACGCTGAACGATATACCATTTAGCTTTGCCTCAGACTTTGATTTAAATAACTCACTGTATGCAAGTATTGATAAGTTTGAGCTTGCCAGTGGTGAAAATAAACTTACATTATCTGGTGATATCACTAAGCAGTGGAATATTAAAGGGCTGTTACATTTAAATAAAGCGCAGCAAAATGAACTCGAATTTACCGGCGTTGGTGAAGGTAAGCTTGCGATAACTGGGCAACGATTGGAGCCGATAGTTAATTTAGATGTTGGCATCAGTCATTTAAGCTTTGCTGATATTGCGATTGAACATTTAGCGCTCAAAACAGACTTTAATTATGCCGCTGATTGGCAAACCAATGTGAGTTTAAAACTCACCGATGCGAGCGTATCTGGTCGTCATATCAACAGTTTTACTATAGCAGCTGCAGGTGATAAAGCTGATCATCAACTGCAACTTAATTTAGATGCCGCTGACGGAGAAGCTCAATTTGAAGTTGCTGGTAAATTTATTAATCAAGTATGGCAAGGCCGTGTCAGTGATGTATTACTTACTGATAATGTTATTCGTGTTAGCACACAACCGGCGGTTGCAATTGAATTTAATATCGACAATGGCGATTTTTCGGTGCAGCAACATTGCTGGAAAAGTGACAATAGCAAACTTTGCGTTGAGCAGCTTAGCCAAACTAACCAACAAGGTCAGTTTAAAGCGCAACTGGATAATTTTGATCTAGCCGAAATAAAACATTTATTACCTGAGAATATTATTACCGAAGGGGGCTTGAACGGCCAACTAAATGCGAATTGGCAAAACGCTCAATTACAAACTTTAACAGCAGCAATTAGCTCACATGATTTGGCGGCTACGCTTATAAATGAAGATAAACGCTATCGTTTACCAATAGAAACGTTTTCGCTTAACGCCACCGCGGGTCAACAAAATGCACAATTGCAGGCTCGTCTAAGCTCTAGTGTGATTGGTGATATCAGTGCTGACCTCAATGCTGAAGATTTAACTGGTCAGCAATTGCTTCGTGGTCAACTTATGATTGATAAGATTTTATTAACCGATTTACAGCCTTTTATGGGTACTCTAGAGCAATTAAAAGGCAGTATCAGCGGGCAAATTGCGTTAGCTGGCACGCTCAGTGCGCCATTGTTAAATGGTGAACTTGAGATTGCCGACGTGAATTTACAAGGCGAGCAACTTCCAGTCGCGATTGTGGATTCAAATATTAGTATCGCATTTGATAAAACCAAAGCGACCTTAGAGGGTCAGTTAAAAGATGCTGAAGGCGGTGACTTAGCACTGACCGGTGATATTGATTGGCAAGGGACTCAGCCTGCAGTTAACTTAGCGGTACTTGGTGAGCAGTTTTATGTGCGTGCGCAGCAAGGAGTGATTTTTAAGATCTCCCCAGACTTAAAAATAAGTTTAGTTGATCATGCTTTTAAACTAGCAGGGCAAGTGGTTGTCCCGTATGGTCGAATAGAAATCGAAGAGTTACCAGAAGGCGCTGTGCGAGTCAGTGATGATGAGATTATTATTGATAAGCAGACTAAGCAAACGCAAGCTGTGCCTTTTGATTACGATATAAACTTAAAGCTAATTGTTGAAAACGATGTGCGTATAAAATCTTTTGGTTTGGAGTCAAAAATTGAAGGTGATTTAGCGATTAAAATGGATCAACAAACGCCGATGATCACCACCGGTGAATTGAATTTACGACAAGGGACATATCGTTCATTTGGTCAAGATTTGATAATTCGCACCGGGCAAATTGGTTTTAGTGGCCCAATTGATAAGCCGTACTTAAATATTAAAGCGATCCGTAATCCAGCCAATACAGCTAATGATGTTATTGCCGGGATCACTTTAACAGGCAATATCGACCAGCCTGTATTCAAAGTGTTTTCAGAGCCTGCAATGGATCAAGCACAATCACTCGCTTACTTGTTAAATGGTCAACCATTAGGTGAAGGTGATAGCTCAACCGATGCGATGTTAACTCAGTTGTTGCTATCGCAAGGGGTGAGCCGCAGCGAAGGAATGGTTTCTAAAGTTGGTGAAACGTTTGGTTTATCTGATGTGAGTTTGAGCTCTAAGGGTAGCGGCGAGGAAACCAAAGTTGAAATTTCGGGTTACGTTGCGCCAGGCATTCAAGTGAAATACAGTGTGGGGATTTTTGACTCCCTTAGTGAAGTGGCTGTACGCTATCAGTTACTGTCGCAGTTATACATTGAAATCACCAGTGGCCTGTATCAAAATGTTGATATTCTTTATAAATTCGATTTAGATTAATGGTCATGATGCATTGAGAGCATATATTTTAGCTTATTTATTTTGTTTTTTTAGTGGCTTAGCTAACACGCAATTAAGTGTTAGCTAAGCCGAAGGTCATCCTTATCCTGCTGAGTTACTCGCACTGGTATTAAGTAAGTCTGCTATCACTATTGCGCAAGCTAATTTAAAAAATCGTCTAATTATTCAGCTTCGCAATCCCTTATTGCCGGGCAGTGCGCCGATTCAGCAACAACAATTTTGGCTTGATAAAAAAGCCTTAACCCAATAATGTAGCACCACTAATAATAAAAAAAGTTGTGGGATATGTTGAAAAAATCATGCTTAGCTGCGGTTGCGTTAATCTTGAGTCAAACAAGCGTGGCAAACACGGTTGAACAACTAACAGTCAGTGATGTAATGAGTAATGTAAGCGCATCAGAATGGCGAATGGTAGATGCTGATAATATCATTAAAATTACTCTACCTTCGGGCGCGGCGTATATTGAACTTAATCCATTACTTGCACCAAAACACACACAGAATATAAAAAAACTTGCTCGTGAAGGCTTTTATAGAGGTTTGAGTGTTTACCGTTTTGTGGAAGGTTTTGTAGCCCAAGGCGGTGATGCCAGTGGTAAAAAAGTAATTAACACTGCAAGTAAAGCTGTACCTGCTGAGTTTTATTTAGCGACTAAAATGGCACTTAAAATTACCGAACTGGATAGAGAAGATGGTTACGCTGCAATCACGGGGTTTTTAAATGGCTTTGCAGTGGCACAAAATGAAGCGCAAACCCAAACTTGGCAAGTACATTGTAACGGTATATTTGCGATGGCAAGGGATAATGATATTAACAGCGGTGGCACTGAGTTTTATGTCACATTAGGTCATGGACCTCGTTACTTAGATAGAAATATTACCGTATTTGGCCGGGTGCTAGAAGGCATGGCTCATTTTAATCTGCTCTCACGCATAGAAACAGCAGGAGAGAAATTTAATCCAATAACGGATCTGCAAGTTTTAGCTGATATAAGCAAAGAGGACCTGAGTCAATTTAAGGTGCTAAAAACAGATTCTAATAGTTTTAAAATGTTGATTAAAGCGCGTCAAAATCGCAGTGAAACATGGTTTGTAGAAACGCCTAATTATGTTGATGTCTGCGGTATGCCAATACCAACTAAAAGAGTTAGTGAGCTAGAAAGTTAGCGAGTTGAAAATTAACCCCGAGCGGGCTCGGGGTTCTATACAATAAAATGGTTATTATTGGCGGTTTATTTTCACGTTAAATGGTATTGTATCGTGATCTGTGGATCGATATGGGTTGATATCAAGGCCACCACGGCGGGTGTAACGGGCATAAACTTCAAGCTTGGTAATCTTCAATTGCGTGATTAAGTCACAATAAATACGCTCAACACATTGCTCATGAAACTCATTATGAGTACGAAAAGAAATCAAATACCGCAATAAAGACTCTTTACATACTTGCTCACCGGTATAGCGAATAATAATACTCGCCCAGTCAGGTTGTGAGGTGATCAAGCAATTAGATTTTAATAAGTGACTGTGCAGTGTTTCAGTCACTGTATTTGTCGCGACCGCTTGTAAAGAGTTAGCATGTAAATGGTAGTTATCAATTTCAATGTCTAAGTCGTCAATGCACTCACCAGGCAACGGCGTACAGGGTAAACAGTTATAATCACTCGGGCTGTACAAAGTAACATTGACGGGCTTTGCTACTGCTGTCGATAGATCCGCAGTTAGAATAGCCTGTACGTCATCAATTGAATCAAAACGGCTTTGATTAAAGCTATTTAAATATAACTTAAAAGACTTTGATTCAATGATATGGCTACTTTGACAAGGAAATTCAAAGGTGGCCACGGCAACCACAGGTTTACCTTTTGCGTTTAACCACGACAGCTCATAGCCAGTCCAAAGATCTTGACCCTTAAAGGGCAAGGCACTTTCATCAATGTTTAAATCATCGCGGTTAAGTTTACGTGCGATCGGAAACAATAAGCTCGGTGTGTAGGTATCTACATACTCGGTTGATTGGCCAAGTACGCTGCCTTTTAGTTCAGGTGAATTGCTGTAATCTGTCATGTTACGTCTTTTATAGTTACAATAGCGCCATTATACCTAAAGCTTATGAGTTTCACAGTATGAGTATTGCTACAGAACTAGAACAACTTCATCAACGATTTGCCCAGCGCCAGTTAGAGCAAACAGGTTCATTACCATGTATTGAGCACGACAGTGATTGGTCAAGCCCTTGTGAGGTTGGCAGTGCGGATGCAAATGGTATGATCCAATGGCAGGCGACGCGTCGCAGTCCTACAGGCTCTTTAACTGATTTAGCAGCAGCCCTTGAGGTTGAGTTTCCACAAGCACTGAATGAGTATTATGGCGCGTTTTTCGCAGGAGCAATTACTGCCAAAATAAACCAACATAGCGTGGAGTTACTGCAAGCTTGGAATGAAGATGACTTTGATTTACTGCAGCAAAATATAACCGGGCATGTACTGATGAAGCGTAAGCTTAAGCAAGAGCCAACGGTATTTATAGGCCTAACGGATCAAGACGACTTATTAGTATCAGTATTAATTTCTTCAGGTGAAGTATGTTTGGAGTATGTCGGAAAGAAACCGCATCATACCTTAGCGGCTAATCTTGGAGAGTTTATTGCAGCACTTGAAATATAACAATGCTAAAAAAGGGAACTGCAGTTCCCTTTTGTTTTATTACTGAAAATCCCACGATATATTAGACACTAAACCACATGGTTCACATCTAAAATCAAATAAGCCAAACCATGATTCAGGTAACTTCCACTCGTTATTACAGCCTGGGCATTTACGTTCAAGCTCAGATGCTTTGTCTTTGCCACCAACCCGATACAAATAATAATAAACTGGCTTTTTAGTTAAAAAGCTAACACGTTTGGCAATATCTTTACCGCGACGAGAAAGATCGCTATCAATGTTTGATATTTCATCTAATGCAGGAAATTCACACCGTGTAGCGCCATTAATTTGAATTTGATCACACGCTTGCCAATCTTCTTGCCACTTTATTAAGGTTTTATAATCACCATTGGCAATCGCAGGAATACGAAATAAAGGCACCGGTAAAAAGTCATCACCACAATACAATGGACTACATGTATGAACATACGTGGTATATAAAATATAACTCGATGGTTCATGACACTGATCAGCACCATTGGAGTGGATATCTTGACCAATCACTTTGACTTTAGGAGCCAGTAACCCGGCATCATGAAGTTTATCAATACTGTGTTTAACAAACGGACTGTTGTTAAGTGGGTGCATTGCCTCATCAGTCGGGCACATTACGCGGGTAACGAAGTAACCATCTTTGAGCACAGTTGGAAATTCTTCCCCCATTATTTGCCCATTAAAGCGCAGTGCATTAACTAAGCGGTTTATCGCTTGTTCGGCATTTTCAAGGGTCGTATCTTGGTAACAATCAAACGTTAAATCAACAACAAACATGATGGATCTCTAATTTATTATTTTTCAAGTAGTGCCAGTAAGCGGTCTAGTTTTGTTTCGATGCGATCAAGTTGACTAGAGTTGTCTACAGTCTCACTTTTTTGCTGAGGTTGTTTTGCTAAATTATGGATAGAATCAGGGTTATTTTTATATTGGCTAACAGCAGCAATAATAACAGGCAATGGAATAGGTTGTGTCAGTTTACTTTTAGTTAAAGCTACAGTAGGAATTTTGCCTTCATCAAGAAGGGCTTTAATTGCATCAAAAACAACAGCATTCATTCGATTTTTAAACTCTTTAAAGTAAGGCATAGCACTAACATGTGCTGCGCCGGGTATAATAACAGGTGGTTGGCCGTAGCCAAATACTTTTACTGCTGACGTAAACGTACATCCAGTTCGTCAATCACTTCACTCCAATCACCATCTTCTGCTAATGATTCAGCAATAAAATGTTGTTGTGCTTGATCCCAAAAAGGGGCGTCTTGTAATAATGTTGTGGCGGGTAATGAATGAGCAGCAATGAAAGTGTCAATCTCAGCCTCTGAACTTGGTAAGCCGAGTTGTTTGAATAATGTATTGATATCGTGTTTAGTGGTATCCATGTCATGCCCCTTGATGGTAACGGTAAAACAGTTATAGAACTTTATGATGGGTTGTTAGAGTTTAACACCCGCTGAATTTGCCTTTTAACGCAGATAGGAATATACCTATAGTTGTTGATGTACAAAAAATCAAAATAATAAAAAGGACTAGCTATGACAGTTGAGACTGAAAATGAGACATTTCGAGTTCAATATATCGCTGCAGAAGACATTAGTATTGCTGCGAGCTTAATCTATCAAGCTTATCATGATGATCCGCTATTGCAACCAATGCTCAATTATAGTGAGGCGAATAAAGCCGTTTATGAAAAAAAATTACGTGCTCTGATCCGTGAAGAGCTCAGTACTTTTTGGCAAGAAAAACAGCCGCTGATTGGTTTATATAAAAATGATCGTTTAAAAGCGGTTGCGTGTGTATTCGAATCATCAAGTCAGCTGCAAGCACAGCGCTATTGGCACTGGCGTTTAAAGTTAATGCTTAGTGCTGGCTATTTGCAAACAAATCAATTAATTGAAAAAGAGCAAACGATCCGTAATGCGCTCGCAGCACAAGGAAATTACTATTTTTTAGCCTTTATCGCAGTTGATCCTCATTTTCATGGTGAAGGCCTCGGCCGTCATCTACTGCGTGGCTTGAATGATTTAGTTAGCGGTAATCCAGCTGCATCGGGTATGGCTGTATTTGTAACCCAAGATAAACATACCGCGTTTTTTGCCAGTGAAGGTTTTGTGCACTTACAACAACTGACTTTTAACAATGTACAAGGTGAACTGCTATTTAAATCAGCTCAATAGCATTGATTTAAGATAAAGCGCCATAATGGAAATGTCACTGTAGGAGATGTCTCACATTATCGTGCGCTTAAGCCTTTTATATCGCTGTGATCATGATTGATTTCATCGTAACAAACTGTTTTATAGTAAAAAAATTGTTTTTGCAAATTTGTTACATGAAAATTATTATTATTTATGACTACCGCTGAGTCCATTTTGCTTTAAACTTTACTTTGTCAAGACGACACAGACTCAATGAATGAGCTGCTGCCAAGGAAACGGATTATGGCAATTAAGCAAGATGCTTAGCAGGAAGCAAATGGACAAGTTAACACGGATGCAAGGATGAGTTAGGACACTGCGAGGATGCAGTACATTAGCGGAGCTAATGATAAGGATAGCCCAAAGGATTATATTACAGGAAGTAATAGGAGCGTTTGGAAACGCAGGACGGCCAGGTAGGCAAAGAGGATAACACTAGGATGTGTAGGATATTGCATAGATGCAATGTGAGGGTGTATTTGGATATATACCCGTTCAGGGGATAGATAAAAATGGTAGCTTCGGCGTAGGTATGGATGCCTTATTATGGACGAAGTCAGATTGGGGCGTAACTATATGTTACGCCTTAGTTTTTTATAGTTAACGTGAAATGATTAAATATCAGTGTGCGCTGCTAACTCGCTAACTTGCTAACTTGCTAACTCACTAACTCACTACTAAATCTTATGCGGCGGCACTAAAACGCTTTTCAGCATTTCATTTTCCATAAATAACACCCCTTGATAAACGCTTTCACCATCACTGGAAAATTCAAAAATAAACTCGCTTTTGATACCAGGTTTGCCGCTTTTTAAAAGGCCAAAGCGGCGTTTAGTGCAGGCGACACTCATTAATTGCACTTGTAGCTGGTCGCTTTGACGTTTTGCGTGTGCGTTGGCAGCTTCAGCAACTTTACGATTAAGCCAAAACAAATAAATTACACTACCAATGATAATGAATGTCCATAAACTTGCCATTTACGAGAATAACCTTCCAATTGCTCGCGCGAGGGTTTCGCTGCGATTTTCTTTACGAAGTAAACCTAATAAGTGTGGTCGAATACTCGGTATTGCAACTAAGTCAGCAAAAATACTTGGGAAAAGCTCTTCAATTTGCTGATGGTGGGCGCAATTGTCCATAAAAATATGTAACCGCTCGGGATCAGTGAGCAAGTTAAAACAACGTCCTGCAATGGTCAGTAAAACATCCGATTCTGTGGCGATTTCTGAATCTAAAAGAGTATCCACTAATTGTACCGTAAGTGTTTGCGCTTGTGCTTTTGACATTGCACGTAGGGCACAACACAGTGCTAAGGTATCTTTTTGCGCAATGGCTTGCTGGGCGTAGCTTAACAACTGTTGACTAAATACCGGCGGTATTTCAACATGTTCAAGCATTGCGCTGAGCGGTTGTAACACTTCAGCTGGCAGTTGCTCCCAGGCTTGTTGTAATGACGCTAGATTTTTATCGCTATCTAAGCGTAATGCAAAATCAGCAATCCCCTGTACTGCAACACTTTGCCAATTATCAAACCCTAGTTTGCCACTAAAATACAGTTGGGTGTACTCATAATATTGTGAGGCAGGTTGTTTTAATAACACTTTTAACTGTGCATTAAATGCAGCTAGTTTATTTGCGTTAGGTGTAAACACATACGGGTTATTATCAAGCTTCCCGTCAGCTTGCTCGCCGGTCAAATCATTGCCAAGTGCTTCTATTACCATATTGGCAAAGTGATCGCGACTGGCGCATACCAGTTTGCTTTGCTCATCAACTGGAAACTTTAAAAACCACACGTAGGGCTCGCTACTGGCTTTGCTATCCCAAAACTGAATAGCTAACCATGCATGGCCTGCGAGCGGGAAAGGATAGGGGATCTGTGCTTGCTCAATGGCTAAAAATTGCTTTTTATCTAGCTTGGTAATATGTCTGCCAATATCAAAAACGCGCCAATTTGTGCCTGCGCCATCAAGTAATTGCCCTAAGGTTGCGATCTGCTCGGTCATAATGATCCACTGATTTTTACTGCAAAATTCGTTAAATTATACGCCATAGCAGGCCATGTTGGAACAGGGTATAATCAAGCAATGATAATCAACAAGGGTGGTTATGTACCAACAGACCCAAACTTACTTAACGCAACTCGAAGACTTATTAAAACAGCATCAACTTTGGCAAAATACTCCAATTGATCCGCAAGCGTTAAACTCAACAGTGCCATTTTGTCACGATACTATGGCGTTTGAGCAGTGGTTACAATTTGTATTTATTGAAAAAATGCAAATGTTAGTCGCTCAACAACAGCCGTTACCGAGTAATTTTGCCATCGCGCCAATGGCTGAACTCATGTTAGCGCAAAAAAATGGTGGTGCAGCTGTGATGCAATTATTAGCTCAGCTTGATAAGTTATTAGGAAGAGAAGTAATAGTGAATGAACGTCCAGCCCCCGTTGAGTTTGGCGAGCTTGAAATTTTGTACCGTGATGAAAACTATATCGCAATTAATAAGCCTTCTGGTTTATTAGTACACCGATCATTTTTAGATAAACACGAAACACAATTTGCGATGCAGATGCTGCGCGATCAAATTGGCCAGCATGTGTTCCCTGTGCATCGTTTAGATAGGCCAACATCAGGTGTGTTACTGTTTGCATTGAGCTCTGAAGCTGCACGGGACATTAATCAGTTATTTATTGATAATCAAATCTCGAAACGTTATCTCGCGTTAGTGCGTGGTTTTGCTCCGGAGTCGGTGTTTTTAGATAAACCACTAAAAGAACAGCTGGATAAAATTGCGGATAAGTTTGCTGATCAAAATAAAGCCCCACAAGAGGCACAAACTCAGTTTAACTGCTTGCAGCAAGCAATGTTACCGATACCAATTGATAAATACCCAACAGTGCGCTATTCGCTGGTGGAGTGCTTTCCTAAAACTGGTCGTAAGCATCAAATCCGCCGTCACTTAAAACATTTATCACTGCCTATTATTGGTGATGTTAATCATGGTGATAATCAGCATAACCAATTTTTTAGAGAGCATTTTGCATTACGTCGATTAATGTTATTTGCAACTGAGCTTAATTTTGTGCACCCTTATACTCAACAACAAATCAATATTAAAGCGCCGCTAGGTGAAGCAATGCTCACTATTTGTCAACAGCTTGGCTGGCCACATCAAGAGAAGGATTATTAATGGCAACTATTAGCATATTTGTAGGCAGTGTTTATGGTGGTGCCGAGCGTTTAAGTGACGACGTTATTGACGCAATAGAACAAGCAGGGCACAGCGTAAATTTAGTTGATCAACCAACCATTGCAGATATTCAGCAAGCCACACATATTTTAGTGATCACCTCGACCACCGGACAAGGTGATATTCCTGACAACCTTGCTGGTTTTTTTAACGAGTTGAATAGCACTTTTCCTATGTTAACTGCTAAGCCATACGGTATTATCGCCATGGGCGACCGAAGTTATGGTGATACGTTTTGTGGCGCAGGGCGAAGTTTTGATGAGTTATTTCGTGACTTACAAGCACAACCTATCGGTCATCGTTTAGAAATCGATGCCTGTGAAGATTTTGAACCTTGGCCAGTAACTCAGCCATGGCTCCAAGAGTGGTTAGCTAAGTTACCTCAGTAGATAATAAAAAAGAGCGAAAACGCTCTTTTTTATTATCTGTATAACTTCGTTTAGGTGCTTTTCACATCCACTTTAAGCTTTAACTTTTGTCCTGGTTGTAAGTATTTTTGTCCTGATAAGTCATTCCATTTGATAATATCGTTGACTGTTAAATTAAACTTAGCTGCGATGCGAGCCAGAGAGTCACCACGGCGAACTTTATAGGTGATTGTTCGATTGGTACTGGCTAACGCCGCCTGAGGGGTCTTAGGGCTCTGATAAACCGTTAACTTTTGTCCTAAACGTAACACACTATTCTTTTTAAGTTTATTCCAGCTAGCGAGTTCATTAATGGTTACATCGTACTCTCGGCTTATATCCCATAAAGTATCGCCATTTTTAACCGTATGCGAGAGCTTCTTTTGACTATTGTTATTCACCGCCATACGCATTTGCTTTGGTAAGTGTTTACTATTGATTGCACCGTCACTTAACGGCACTAATAATTGCTGACCAATACGAATGGTATTTGACTTTAGTTTATTGAGTGATTTGATAGCACTGGTGCTGGTGGCAAACTTTTTCGCAATCACCGATAAACTGTCACCGCTTGCGACAATATATTGTTGCCAACGCAGACGATCTTTCATCGCTGTTTTAGCTAATAATTGTTGAAACTGCTCAACTTTATCTGTTGGTAATAATAAAAAGTGAGGACCATTTGGATCCGTTGCCCAGCGATTAAAACCTGGATTTAAACGATATAATTCAGTCAGGCTAATATCAGCCATATCCGCGGCCAGTGCTAAATCAATTTGTGAACCTACATCAACCGCTTCAACAACTTGTGCATTGATAATCGGGTTCCACTTTATCCCAAAGTCATCTTGGCGTTTTAATAAGTCTGATAATGCTAATAGTTTTGGTACGTAGGTGGTGGTTTCACTGGGTAAATCAAGAGACCAAAAATCAGTAGGCAAGTGCTTTTTACGGTTCTTTTTTATGGCGCGTAATAAACGCCCTTCACCTGAGTTATAGGCCGCGATGGCGTTGAGCCAATCACCCTCTAAGGTTTTATGTAAATAAGATAGATAATCAAGCGCCGCACGGGTTGATTGTACAATGTCACGACGACCGTCGTACCACCAGTTTTGCTTTAAATCAAAACGCTCACCAGTTTGTGGCATAAATTGCCAAATACCTGATGCACTGCGGTATGAGTAGCCAAATGGATCAAAGGCACTTTCAACAATCGGCAGCAATGCAATTTCGATTGGCATATCGCGTTTTTCAATTTCTTCTACAATAAAATGTAGATAAGGCTCAGCACGTTTTGAAATACGGTCTAAATAAGCTTGGTGTCTTGCGTAGTAATTACGCTCAGTGACGACAGGCCGATTTTGCGGGACTTCAATCGATAGTTGATAACGAATACGCTCCCATACATCATCAAAAATAGGTGCTTCATCTACATCATTTACTTGGTGATATTGCGCATTGATCATCAACGCTTCGCTAATATCATTTGGGCTTGCGCCTTCAAGTTGCGATTGTTCTGGGTGATTAGCAACTAGGTCATCAGGTTGTGTTGATGTTAATGTTTGACATCCACTTAGCACTAGTGCTAAGGCTAAAACAAGGGGGGATTTATTCATAAATACCAATGCATCAGGTAAAAAACTCGGCGAATACTACCTGTAATGAGATAACATTGCCACTTTTTGACTATCTAAAATCGTAATAATCAACTATCTAAAAATTTAATTGCTTGATTATTATTAGATTGTTTTTTAAAAATGGTCTTTCCAGATTCTAAGACCTGCAAAGTTTTGCCAAGGTTCATTATTTTGTAAGGTGCTTTTTGTACTCGGATTATATGTTTCAGGTAAGCGCTTTAGTATTCCAGTAATATCAGTTCGCATAAATGGGTTTATTTTTAGCTCTAATGCGAGTGTACTTGGTAAGGTAATTTGATTATTTTGACGCTGAATATCTACCCACTGTGCGTACTCAATTAAATCGCGGTTGCTAGGTTCCACCGCCAACGCAAAAGCTAAATTTGCCTGCGTGTATTCATGGGTACAATAAATTTCACATTCAGGTGGTAATTTTTTTAATTTATCAAAAGAGTGCTGCATCTGCTCAGCGGTTCCTTCAAATAAACGCCCACAGCCACCGCTAAAAAGAGTGTCGCCAGTAAATGCTAAATTAGGGTTAAGGTAACAAATATGATCTAAGGTATGTCCAGGTGTTGTTATGATGGAAAATTCTGTCCCAAGTACGGTTATCTTATCCGCGTCCATTAATGGTTTTGTGATCCCTTTAAATGGACTATTGTGTGGGCCGTATACATCAATACCTACAAATTTTTCACACAAAGTGGCTACGCCATCAGTATGATCATAATGATGATGGGTAACTAAAATACCCGCTAAGGTCAAACCTGCTTGGTTTAAATAAGTTAACACTGGTTCAGCTTGACCTGGGTCAACTACCCATGCTTGCGAACTTGTAGGGTCGCTAAGGCACCAAATGTAATTATCAGAAAAGGCTTTAATTGCTTTGACTTGCACCATGTGACATTGCTCTATAAAGTGACGATATCAAACAGTATAACGAGCTCAGCGTATGAAACCAGCCCTTAGTTTTCAAGAAGGACCCAAACCACTGTCGTGGCAAGAGTTTCCTCATGGTGACTATTTACGTAGTGATATAGAACGTAAAATGGCCAAGTGGTTACCGCGAATGTTTGGCTATCACATGTTAAAACTCGGTAATCTCAGTGGCGAACTTAATACCAGTAAAAGCACCATTAAACACCAAGTCTGCGTAGCAGAGTCAGGACCATTTACAGGTGTTGTTGCCGATATAGATGAACTCCCTTTTTACGAGCACAGTGTTGATGCCTGTATATTAAGCCATTGCTTAGAGTATCACACCGATCCGCATCATATATTACGTGAAGCACACCGCACCTTAATACCAGGTGGCTATATGGTGATCACCGGGTTTAACCCATTTAGTTTATGTGGACTGGCGCAATTGTTGCCCTTTAGCGGTCAAAAGTTGCCATGGACGGGACGCTTTTTCACTCCCGCACGAGTAAAAGATTGGCTTAACCTATTAGGTTTTGAAATAGTCAGTGATGAACGTTTTATTTATTCGTCATTAGCACGAGGCAACCGTTTATCGCGGTTTGCGCCATGGCGACGTTTTACCAAGCAATATCTAAAACCCATGGGAAGTGTGTATATGTTGGTCGCTCGTAAACGAGTTGCGCCTTTGACACCCATAAAGCCTAAATGGCACGCTCGTCCACAGTTTGCTCCAGTAAAAGGAGCGGGTTTACGGCAAACCTCAAAGCAACACTGTGAGCGGAAGCGTTAAATAACGCTGACTGTTTTGCTGTGCTTTTGGTAATTGGCCTGCGCGAATATTCATTTGTATTGCTGGGTGCAATAATTTAGGCGCACTGAGTGTTGCATCACGGGCGCTACGGGTTGTTATGTAATCTTGCTCAGAGGCTTGTAGATGAATATTACTGGTGCGCTGCTCGAGTACCGATGTTTTGTTGGCAAGCGGGCGATCACCCGGCTGATAGTCGTGGCACATCCATAAAATAGTTTCATCGGGCAGGGCTAAAATACGTTGCAGTGACTGATAAAGCGTTTTGGCACTGCCACCTGGGAAATCACAGCGTGCAGTACCGCTATCGGGCATAAAAAATGTGTCACCAACAAACAAGTTGCCTTCAATTAAATAACACACACTGTCTGGAGTATGGCCTGGTGTCGCTAATACAGTAACCTTGTGTGCGCCCAGTGCAAAATGCTCGTTATCAGTAAATAGCTGTTCAAATGGGCTACCATCACATGGCATATCAATATTATACAGGCGGCTAAAATGCTCCTGCACTTGTATTATTTTTTTACCGGTTGCTAACTTGCAAGGATGATATGCCGCAAGTTGCTGCTTTATATAACTGGCGGCAGTAATGTGATCTGCATGGGCGTGGCTTTCTAAAACCCACTCAAGAATAAGTTGGTTATCGTTTATATGGGCAATGATCTCGTCGGCGGTTTGAAAACTTAACGTACAGCTAGCAGCATCAAAGTCAGCAGGGGCATCGATCAACATGGCAGATTTAGTGGTTTGGCAAGACACTAAATAAGTAAAGGTAGCACTTTGCTGATGAAAAAAAGACTCGATCGAGATAGCCATTTAACAACTCCATTATTTAATATATCCAAAGCTTATATCATATAACTAAGTTGTTAAATGGTTTATGATGAATTACCTACTAATATTATTCAGGGTTGTAACCTTCATCGACTAATAAATCTTTACTGCCAGCGGCATCACGCGCCAAATCATCAACAATTTCATTGTATTTATTGCCGCTATGACCTTTTACCCACTTCCAAGTCACATTATGACGGGCGCAGGCTGCATCAAGACGCTGCCATAAATCGACATTTTTAACTGGTTTTTTAGCAGCCGTTTTCCAGCCTCGCTTCTTCCAGTTAGCAAGCCATGATTCAATACCTTGTTTCACGTATTGGCTGTCGGTGGTGAGGTTTATCTCACACGGGCGGTTTAAACTCTCAAGAGCAACAATTGCTGCGAGCATTTCCATTCGATTATTGGTGGTGAGGGTATAGCCTTGGCTTAATTTTTTTTCGTGGTCATTATAAAACATAAAAATACCATAACCGCCGGGGCCCGGATTACCTAAACATGAGCCATCGGTGTAAATCTCTACGGTTTTTTGCACTGTTTTCCCTTGATCTTATGTACAATAAAGTGATTATAGAAAGATACCAGAGTCAGGCTAAATTCGATATGGCACGTAGACAAATAGTTTTAGATACAGAAACCACCGGCATCGACCCTAAACAAGGGCATCGTATTATTGAAATTGGCTGTGTGGAATTAGTGAATCGTCGTTTAACCGGCAATAACTTTCACGTTTATATCAACCCACAGCGCAAAAGTGACGAAGAAGCCATTGATGTTCATGGTATCACTAATGAGTTTTTACGTGATAAACCGTTATTCCATCAAATAGCTCAAGAGTTTCTCGACTATATTAGAGGGGCGGAGCTGGTAATTCATAATGCGCCGTTCGATGTCGGTCATATGGATAATGAATTTGCGTTGCTCAATCAAGGTTATCAAAGAACCCATGATTACTGCCAAGTTCTCGACACCCTCAAAATGGCGCGTGACTTGCATCCAGGACAGAAGAATAACTTAGATGCGTTATGCCGGCGTTATGATGTAGATAACGCTAAGCGTACCTTACACGGCGCACTACTGGATTCTGAGATCTTAGCTGACGTTTATTTAGCGATGACGGGGGGGCAGGTAAAGCTCAATCTTAATCAAAATAAAAATCAAGGCAGTGAGCAACAACAAAAAGAACTGCGTCGTTTAGATTCAAACCGTCCACCGCTGGTGGTCTTACAAGCCAATAATGATGAGCAACTCGCTCACGAAGAGCGATTAAATATAGTCAACGAAGCCGGTGGTCAATGTATATGGCGCGCCGAATAAGGCAAAACATGAGAAGCATAATGTTAGTTGTGTGTTTGGTTATGATGTTACCAAACACCAGCAGTGCAACAAATGAAGATAAAATAACCTTACTGCAGCGCGATGGGCGGCAAAATGAAATTCCTTTACTGGAAAATCGTTTTCGTATTGATTATAAAGTTGACGAAATCACCTTATTATTTTTTCGCAAGCCCGGTGCACCAGCAGTGGTATTGGTAAAACCCGATGGCAGTAAATATTATGCAACCTCGGCGAGAAAAGATGACAACCTACAATGGTTTGATGAGCTAAGTTATGATCTGATTACTATTAAGCAGCCAATGCCTGGGCCTTGGCAGGTCGTTGGTAGTATTTTGCCGAAAAGCCGGATTGTGGTGTTAGGAGAAGTAGAATTACAAGCCGAACCATTACCCCCATTACTGTTTCGTGGCGAAACAGTTAAAATTACAGGGCAAATACTAAATGATGGTGAGCCGATTCAAGTGGGCTTATTTCGGGATGTGGTCAGTTTAAATGTTGATTTTATTAGCACCAATAACAGTGACTTTGCAAACTTTGGCGCTGGCACTCAGAATGTTGCTGAATTTAAAGACGATGGCCGTGGTTTCGATGAGCGCCCTAAAGATGGTATTTTTACCGGTGAATTTAAATTAGTTTTCCCAGCCGGACAATGGCGACCAGAGCTATATATTGAAACCCCATTATTAAAGCGCACCGTCGTGCAAGATCTTATCGAAGTTAAAGAACCCCCCTTTAGTTATGAAATCGCCTTAGCCGAAGATGACCTGCAAGAACATCATTTAACTATTACCCTCGATAACCAAATAGTGCAACCAGAGACGGTATTGATCCAAGGTAAAATTTATTATCCCAATAATGAAGAGCAAATGTTTACGCTTGATGCTAAAAACAGTTTGACCCGCCAGCTGACGATTAAAAATTATGATTGGGGGCGATACAGTGTTGAACTGTCTGTTTTTGGCACTAATGTAAATGGCCGTGAATTTATGGCAACTTTACCGACCTATAAATTTGAAATCGAGCGGCCAATTGAAGTGGTGCCTGAATTACCAGCACCAATTATTACCCCAGCACAGCAACAAGAAATAGAAAGAGTTGCTAAGGAAGCCGAATCAATGGCAACAATTACATTTATTAGTTTAATTGTTGGCGGGAATTTACTGGTTTTGCTGTTGGGTTGGTTAGCAATTCGTGTATTTGTGCAGAAAAAATCAATCATGCCGAAAATCAACTTACCATTTTTGAAGAAAAAAACAGCAGTTGAAAATGAGCCGCAAAGTAATGAAAAAAAAGAACTCGACAAAAATGGTTCAAAAAGTGATAGATCCGGTGAAATTTTAAACCTTTCGATGTCAGATGACTAAAAAACCTGTAAAAAAACAAAAAAGCCCTTGACGAAGTAGGGGTTGGTTCGTATTATTCACGCCGCTGTCAGGGGAGACTCAGACAGCAACGAAAATGTGGAGTGGTAGTTCAGTTGGTTAGAATACCGGCCTGTCACGCCGGGGGTCGCGGGTTCGAGTCCCGTCCACTCCGCCAATTTTCGACAATTTGTAAGTACACGCTGGAGTGGTAGTTCAGTTGGTTAGAATACCGGCCTGTCACGCCGGGGGTCGCGGGTTCGAGTCCCGTCCACTCCGCCAACACTTACACAACATATGGTTGTAAAACATATTCTTATTATGGAGTGGTAGTTCAGTTGGTTAGAATACCGGCCTGTCACGCCGGGGGTCGCGGGTTCGAGTCCCGTCCACTCCGCCAATAAGAAAAAATAACAGTTTAAATATGCGCTGGAGTGGTAGTTCAGTTGGTTAGAATACCGGCCTGTCACGCCGGGGGTCGCGGGTTCGAGTCCCGTCCACTCCGCCAACTATTTAAACAATGTTATATTACAAAATTTGTATGCTGGAGTGGTAGTTCAGTTGGTTAGAATACCGGCCTGTCACGCCGGGGGTCGCGGGTTCGAGTCCCGTCCACTCCGCCAACAAATTAAGTAATAACAAGTATAATGATATCTCTGCGGAGTGGTAGTTCAGTTGGTTAGAATACCGGCCTGTCACGCCGGGGGTCGCGGGTTCGAGTCCCGTCCACTCCGCCACTTGATATCAGTAATAAAATTAGTAAGTGCATTACCCCATGCACATACCACTGCGGAGTGGTAGTTCAGTTGGTTAGAATACCGGCCTGTCACGCCGGGGGTCGCGGGTTCGAGTCCCGTCCACTCCGCCACTTGTTATTTCCTCAATAACAAGCTTATAAAATCCTTGTATACCTATTGCAATAAAACATACT
>NZ_JACJEW010000249.1:0-407 GCF_014164315.1 Pseudoalteromonas sp. SG44-1 | reverse complement strand
CTCCAACTGCCAAGGCATCCACCGTGTACGCTTAGTCACTTAACCATACAACCCAAACGGGTCTTTGTTTTGTGACAGTTTAACTTCGCCAGAAGTTAATATTGAATACTAAAGTAGATACCAATCAACAAACGTTAAACGTTTATTAAATGGCACTGAATGATACTGCTATCATTCTTTTTTACTTTTGAAAACTCTGTACAAATAACAGTGTTATTCATACGAATTTTATTATCAGCTTTTCCAAATTTTTAAAGAGCATATTAATTAGTTAACCTAAAAGGTAAAACTAACTAACAATCATCTGTGTGGACACTACGAACAAATAAGTTCTAAATCGTATAAGGAGGTGATCCAGCCCCAGGTTCCCCTAGGGCTACCTTGTTACGACTTCACCCCAGTCATGA
>NZ_JACJEW010000248.1:0-408 GCF_014164315.1 Pseudoalteromonas sp. SG44-1 | reverse complement strand
ACCCCGTTTGAGCAAGATGATATTTATTATGTTATAGCGCGTAATGCCTGGGGCAATTTAAAACTCTACGGTGAGAAAACCGGACATTCTGTGGAAATCAGCCCTTACCTTAATTGGATGCGAACAAAAAAAGGAAATCAGCAAGATATTGAAGCTGGCAAGGCTAACCAAACAATAAAAAGTTTCTTGACATGTCAGGATCCAGATAGTTCTGATATAAAAAGCAGCCAAAAGAAACCACTTTTCCCTGCGGCATTAAAAAAATATGGCCCACTCAATGCTAATGAAGTGTACGGCTTTGCGCCATTTTTATTTATGGGTGGCGAGAAAAAAATCAAGAATATTGAAAAGTGCGATATTTTTGCCCATTTGAATTTAATTGCCGACATGGGGGATATGGAAATTATT
>NZ_JACJEW010000247.1:0-416 GCF_014164315.1 Pseudoalteromonas sp. SG44-1 | reverse complement strand
CTCCAACTGCCAAGGCATCCACCGTGTACGCTTAGTCACTTAACCATACAACCCAAACGGGTCTTTGTTTTGTGACAGTTTAACTTCGCCAGAAGTTAATATTGAATACTAAAGTAGATACCAATTAATCATTATCTAATTAAAGAGTGATTAAATTGGCACTGAATGATACTGCTATCATTCTTTTTTACTTTTGAAAACTCTGTACAAATAACAATGTTATTCATACGAATTTTATTATCAGCTTTTCCAAATTTTTAAAGAGCATATTAATTAGTGAACTCAAAGAGCAAACTAACTAACAATCATCTGTGTGGACACTACGAACAAATAAGTTCTAAATCGTATAAGGAGGTGATCCAGCCCCAGGTTCCCCTAGGGCTACCTTGTTACGACTTCACCCCAGTCATGAATCA
>NZ_JACJEW010000246.1:0-429 GCF_014164315.1 Pseudoalteromonas sp. SG44-1 | reverse complement strand
AATAAAGAATGGTGGGTCATGATGGACTTGAACCATCGACCAATGGATTAAAAGTCCACTGCTCTACCAACTGAGCTAATGACCCGCTCTGATGTGCCTAAGCACGGTGCGTGAATCCGCCGATTATAACCACTCTACTATTCAACGAATAAAGAATGGTGGGTCATGATGGACTTGAACCATCGACCAATGGATTAAAAGTCCACTGCTCTACCAACTGAGCTAATGACCCGCTCTGCTGCTGCAACAAAATGCAACAAAACATTAATACGTAAATCCGCCGATAAAGACCATTCTATTATTAAATAAAGAATGGTGGGTCATGATGGACTTGAACCATCGACCAATGGATTAAAAGTCCACTGCTCTACCAACTGAGCTAATGACCCGCTCTGATGTGCCTAAGCACGGTGCGTGAATCCGCCGATT
>NZ_JACJEW010000245.1:0-435 GCF_014164315.1 Pseudoalteromonas sp. SG44-1 | reverse complement strand
AAAACAGTTAAATAAATTGACTGATGATGATCAGTTAAGCTAATTTAAAAACGGCTCTACAAAATGATAAATCAAGTGATCAAAGCTGATGAGAATCGGTGATCAAAGTCATGAGAATACGCACCTGTTCAGACTAAGGCATTTGGCTTGCGACAGTAAATTATCGATACCAGCATATCGGCCATCATCACCTCGGCCTGTTTGTGTATTTAACTTAAAAAAATTACAAATAATGGGGTTGTCTTCTAAACTGTCAATAAACACTTAAGCTTCAGAAGTCATCGTTAATCACCTGAGTTTTATTGCTTTTACCCCAGGGCAAGATCACGAACTTTACCTTGACTTAAAAGTATGATCTTATACTCCTTTTTAAGGAGCCCCCATGCCTGATATTCAACTATTTAAATATTTCGAATCAATTGACGACCCTCGCCA
>NZ_JACJEW010000244.1:0-455 GCF_014164315.1 Pseudoalteromonas sp. SG44-1 | reverse complement strand
CTTGTTCTCAAAAAAAAAGCGGATGCCATTTGGGGTTTCAACGAGGACGATTAACGACGTCGACTGAGCGACATGAATTGATAAAGCTCATTACAGAAGCGCAGGATTCAGGGGCAAGGCAGAAGCCAGTGTGCGAATTACTTGGGCTAACGGCAAGAACGGTTCAGCGCTGGATGGCCGAAGATAAGATGGTAGACAAGCGAACTTGTACGGCAAAGCGGCCGCCCAATCAACTCACTGAGTTAGAGCGACAGCGTATTATCAAAACAGTCAATTCAGCTGAGTATGGGCATTTACCGCCGAGCAAAATAGTGCCCAAGTTGCTTGATAAAGGGGTATGGATAGCATCCGAGAGTTCGTTTTATCGGGTTATGAAACGTCACCACCTATTAACGCATAGAGAAAAAGTGAAGCCAAACAGGCAGGTAAAAAAACCAAAAGCACTCACAGCAACC
>NZ_JACJEW010000243.1:0-457 GCF_014164315.1 Pseudoalteromonas sp. SG44-1 | reverse complement strand
ATAAGTTTTATTTTAATCGCCATACCGGGCTTGTAAAAACCCCTCATACTTTGTTTAGAAAACCGTTTTATTTACCTTACGAAGACATTGTTTGTTTTGGTGCAAATGAGCGCAATGTAGGCTCAACTCGTGGTGGTTCACGCGTGTTTGTGTCTCTCATGGTGCCATTAAAGTACCCTAAGCATTATAGACTCACTAAACCGACATTTTACGTAGGTGGTTTTAATCGTCAGTGGGATTCACTGCAATATGCCACAGCAATGACCTTTATGGATACCTCAATCCCGCTTGGTACACACTTATATCAATCAATAGAGCATTACTTCAAAATTGATAAAGATATAACAGAAAAACACGGATTTCCTGAGGAGTTAAAACCCTATTTAGACCCAACAGATTGCCAAGTTAACCGTCAGGAAGTGTGGTAATTAAAAGCTAAATCGCTCTTTAAAAATTT
>NZ_JACJEW010000242.1:0-478 GCF_014164315.1 Pseudoalteromonas sp. SG44-1 | reverse complement strand
TGACGCTGATTTGGCGTGACAAATTTTATACCGCTGTGCAAATGCTCGTTATTGTACCAATCTACAAACCCTGCCACCCATTTTCTTGCTGTGCTTATTTCTGCAAATGGCTTTTCTGGGTAGTCTGAGCGATATTTTAACGTTTTAAATAATGACTCCGAATAGGGATTATCATTACTCACTGACGGGCGACTAAACGACGGTACAATGCCTAATTCTTGCAAGGTAGCCAATAATGTAGCGCCTTTCATTGGGCTGCCATTATCCGAATGTAACGTGACTTGCTCTGGCTTTATTTGCTCTCGACTGCAAATATCCGTCATCAAATCAGCCGCTAGCGCACTTAACTGTGTATCGTGAACCTGCCATCCCACAATTTTTCGACTAAAAATATCCATCACTAAATACAAGTATAAAAATTCGCCCTTAACCGTTGTTGGCAAATATGTAATATCCCATGTGTAAATTTCGTTCACAC
>NZ_JACJEW010000241.1:0-487 GCF_014164315.1 Pseudoalteromonas sp. SG44-1 | reverse complement strand
TGCTTGGTAACAATAGCGTTTTGGACCCACCTGACCCCATGCCGAACTCAGTAGTGAAACGAAACAGCGCCGATGATAGTGTAGCATTTGCTATGTGAAAGTAGGACATTGCCAGGCTCCAAATTTAGTCGAAGGACTTAAAACTTAATAATTAAAATAAGAAAATTGAAAAGAATTTTCTTGGTAACAATAGCGTTTTGGACCCACCTGACCCCATGCCGAACTCAGTAGTGAAACGAAACAGCGCCGATGATAGTGTAGCATTTGCTATGTGAAAGTAGGACATTGCCAGGATCTAATTAAAGAAAGCCCGACTAGCAATAGTCGGGCTTTTTTACGTTTGCAGGAAAGTGATTTAGCAGTGATACCAATCTGCATAAAGATTAAGTCAATTTTATCCAGTCTCTAGAGCATATGCTTTTAACCGTATCAGGAACAGAAATGAATTTATTCCACGCTTGCGAAACCTGTTCGACTATTTCTTCAT
>NZ_JACJEW010000240.1:0-492 GCF_014164315.1 Pseudoalteromonas sp. SG44-1 | reverse complement strand
CCACGGAGTGATTCATGACTGGGGTGAAGTCGTAACAAGGTAGCCCTAGGGGAACCTGGGGCTGGATCACCTCCTTATACGATTTAGAACTTATTTGTTCGTAGTGTCCACACAGATGATTGTTATTGTAAAGAGAACAAACACTTATTGTTTGGGTCTGTAGCTCAGTTGGTTAGAGCGCACCCCTGATAAGGGTGAGGTCGGTAGTTCAAATCTACTCAGACCCACCACTTCTTCAACGAAGTCGGTAATCAAACAATAAGTACCAGCATATGTGGGGCTATAGCTCAGCTGGGAGAGCGCCTGCCTTGCACGCAGGAGGTCAGCAGTTCGATCCTGCTTAGCTCCACCACTTACTTCTTAAAAATAAATATTCTTTTATCGGGCAGCTTAATCGCCTGAGAATAGAGTGTGTTTAATTTTGAGAGGTTTTTGTATCTCTTGCTCTTTAAAAATTTGGAAAAGCTGATAATAAAATTCGTATGAATAACA
>NZ_JACJEW010000023.1:54521-73494 GCF_014164315.1 Pseudoalteromonas sp. SG44-1 | reverse complement strand
TAACTGATTAACTCTTGCAGCTTAAGCGTTGCCTGCTGCCGTCTCAGTGGGGTCGCATTATAGGGCGCGGCGAATTTTACGCAAGCGTTTTTTAAAGAAAACTTGAAATAAAGTGCTGTTCGTTCAATTTACGCGCTAAACAGCTCAAAAGTGCTAGTTTAGTATACAGCACAGATCCTAGCTGGCCATTTTATAGGCTCTACTGCTACACTATTTACCTCTTACTATTGAACTTATTCTTAATTTATTAGGTGTTTTATGGCAATCCGTTCTTATAAAGGAATTACTCCTCGTTTTAACCAGTCTGTTTATATAGATGAGTCGGCTGTTTTAGTTGGTGATATCACATTAGGTGAAGATAGTAGTGTATGGCCGTTAGTAGCAGCACGAGGGGACGTTAACTATATACGCATTGGTGAACGTACTAACGTGCAAGACGGCAGCGTGTTACATCTAACGCGTGCCAGTAAAAGTAACCCAGATGGTTATCCATTAATTATTGGTGATGATGTTACCGTTGGTCACAAGGTTATGTTGCACGGCTGTTGTTTGGGTAATCGTATTTTAGTCGGCATGGGCGCGATTGTAATGGATAATGCCATTATTGAAGATGATGTGATAATTGGTGGCGGTTCATTAGTTCCACCAAACAAGCGCTTGGAATCGGGCTTTCTCTATGTGGGTAGTCCAGTAAAGCAGGCGCGCCCTTTAACCGAGCAAGAGCTGAGTTTTTTAAAAGTATCAGCAACTAATTATGTTGAGCTTAAAGATGAGTATCTAGCTGAGGATTAACTCAGCACTGAAACAATGATTTGTCCTGCCGAGTTATATTCTTCATTCTCGATTAGTTGCTCGGCTATATCTTCATAGTCAAAACGCGCCTGTTCAAAATGTAACTTTGCAGCTTGTTGGTCTGCCAATGTTAGCGTGCGTGTGTCAATGACACATTCAACCATTAAGCCACTTACTTGAGCAAAAAACGTTAACTGCTGGGATTGTACGTTAAATTCAAATCGGTCGATAAATTGGATTGCTTGGTTCATGCAAGCTCTCCGGTTTTTAATGCTCGAACAACAGGGAGTATTTCAGGCATATTATTGCGCCACACAAAATAGGCTTGTGCAGCTTGCCCTACTAGCATGCCACTTCCATCAAGTACGTTAATATTAGCCTTATAGCCCTGAGCCCATTGCATAAACAGCGTATTTTGCTGTGAATAAAACATATCATAAACATGTTCACAGCCATCAAGGTGTTTTTTATCAAGCGCAGGCAATTCACCAAGCATACTGCTAGATGTAGAGTTTACAATTAGCGAGTAATCACTTACTGGCAAATCATCAAAACCATAGCCAGTTACATTACCGTATTGGGCAAATAATTCAGCTAGTTCCTTAGCTTTTGCTGCCGTACGATTGACTATAATGATTTCACTCGGCTGTTGTGCCAATAACGGTAAAACCACGCCACGTGCAGCGCCTCCGGCACCTATAAGTAAGACCCGTTTATCTTTAATGGTAACCTGATTCGCAAGCAGATCGTTCACAAAACCAATGCCATCGGTGTTGTCACCTAGCAAGCGCCCATCATCTAATAACTTAATAGTATTTACTGCTCCGACAATGGTTGCCAATTCAGTTCGCTCATCAACTAGCGCAAATGCTTGCTCTTTAAATGGCACTGTAACATTAGCTCCTTTACCGCCTGTGGCAAAAAAATCGGCCACGGCTTTTTTAAAACCATCAATCGGTGCTAATATTGCGCTGTATTCGATTTGTTCGCCCAATGAGGTTGCAAATTGCTGATGTATCGCAGGGGATTTTGAGTGTTTAATAGGATTTCCAAAAACTGCATATTTGTCCATATTTGAGCAACCTCTTTGTGCAGTAACATTACCTCGTAACTTACTGCTAATTAATGATGATAAAACTATGATTAAACGATTCTTTTCAAAATCGAAACCACCAGAACAACAGCAAGCACCAACGCCAGAAAAAACACCTTATCAACTGATGGGTGGAGAAGCTGGTGCTTTAGCACTTGCGAATCGATTCTACGACATTATGGCCAGCGATGAATACGCTAAACCGTTATATGATATGCATCCTCAACCATTGGACCGTATTCGCCAAGTGTTTTTTGAGTTTTTATCAGGGTGGTTAGGCGGCCCAGACTTGTTTGTTGAAAAGCATGGTCACCCTATGCTGCGTAAACGCCATATGCCTTTTCCAATTGATCAAGATTTACGAGATCAATGGATGTATTGCATGAATAAAGCGTTAGACGCGGAAATTGATAATCCCTTATTACGAGAAGGGTTACGTAAATCTTTGGCACAACTTGCCAGTCATATGATTAATCAGCACTAGCACTTCTCTTTAACTGCACGTTATTTGCGCTAAGTCAAAACGGCCTTTTTTTAAATATAGATAATACGTGATCAAATATTTAGAAAAAGCGTCGTGCGTGTGAAATCAATCCAACATAAAATTTATGCCCTATTGGCCCTAACAGGCATTATTGTGTTAATTGCCAGTATTCTTAGTAGCTCAAGCCAACAACGAACGCTTGCGCAAGACACTGTTGCAGAAAATATTAAGCTTCTTGCTGATAACTACTTTGACTCTATCAATACTTTGATGATCACAGGCACCATGGCAAATAGAGAGCTATTAAGCCAAAAACTACGCAAGCACCCAAATATTGAAGATGCGCATATTATTCGCTCCCCAATTGTTAATAAACTTTATGGGCCGGGCAATAAAAATCAAGCGCCGAGCAACGATATCGAACGCGAGGCTTTAGAGGCTTTAAAAGGCAAGGAAACATTGCTAATTGATCAGCAAAATAATAGCCGCAGTATAACTTTTCTGCGCCCTATGTTTGCCAGTAGCGATTATAAAGGCACTAATTGCCTTGGCTGTCATCAAGCACAAGAAGGTGATGTACTCGGCGTAGTTAAAATTAGTTACTCATTAGCTGATATTGATAATGCGGTGACTTACAACACCCTAGTAAATACCGCATTACTCTCTATTATTTTTATTATTGCCTTTGTATTACTGGGCATTATGTTTAGACAAATTTTTATTGTACGCCTTAAAAAGCTAGGTCATGCTATGCATTTAGCTACAACCAACAAAGATTTAAGCCTGCGAATTGACGATAGCGCTGAAGATGAACTGGGTTGGCTCGCCACCAGCTTTAATAAGATGATCGCCACCTTTAAAGATAATATTGCTCAAGTATCTCATTCATCAAAAGTATTGATCCACTCAGCAGAAAAAATTTATACCTCAGCGGATACTACTGAGCGCGCTATTTTAGAGCAAAAGAAAAATACAGACTCCGTGGCAGCTGCTATAAACGAACTAGAGAGCTCCTCTAATGAAGTAAAAAACACCACTCACTTTGCCTCTGAAAAATCAGAGAACAGTAATGAACTGGCACAACAAAGTATGCATGTTGCTGAACAAACCGAACTCAGTATTAATCAATTGGCAGACGATGTTCGCCAAGCTGCAGCGCAAGTAAGTCAACTACAAGTACAAACACTTGAGGTAGGAAAAGTACTCGAAGTGATTAGCAGTATTGCTGAACAGACCAATTTGTTAGCTCTTAATGCTGCGATTGAAGCCGCACGTGCAGGTGAAGCTGGTCGGGGCTTTGCTGTGGTGGCTGATGAAGTACGTACGTTGGCAACTCGTACTCATGCATCCACCGATGAAATTCGTCGCACAATCGACAAACTGCAATCCGAAGCGGCGCAAACGGTTAAAACCATGGGTGAATCGTGTGAGGAGGCTGATGCTAGAGCGCAACAAGTAAAAAATGTTGCTCAAGCTTTAAAAGATATTTCTATGCAAATGAATGAAATAAATCAACTTAATATTCAAATAGCCGACGCGACAGAACAACAAAACTTAGCCGCAGAGGAAATAAATAGGAGTGTTATTGGTATTAGTGATAACGCTGAGCGGTCATTAGTGGATGCTAACGATAACCAAAAAGTAAGTGAGGAGCTGTTAAATCTAGCGCGTTCACTGGATGAGCAAGTAAGAAGCTTTAAATTGATGTAATACTTAAAGTTGCCAGTCAATAAACCAGATATTGACTGGCAGCCTGCTTACTATGCTAGCCCTAACCAGTCTCTTGGTTTTAAAAAGTCAGCGTATAGCTTATTTTCAGCACTGCCTTCTTCGGGTGTATAGTTATATTCCCAACGCGCTAGCGGCGGCATCGACATTAATATTGATTCTGTACGTCCGCCACTTTGCAAACCAAATAAAGTGCCACGATCCCACACTAAGTTAAATTCAACATAACGGCCACGACGATAAAGTTGGAAGTCTCGTTGCTGCTCAGTAAATGGGGTTGCTTTTCTACGTTCAATAATAGGTAAATAAGCATCTAAAAAGCCATTGCCTACTGCTTGCATAAAGGCAAAGCTTTGCTCAAACCCGGCTTCATTCAAATCATCAAAGAATAAACCGCCGACACCGCGCGTTTCATCGCGATGTTTTAGGTAAAAATACTCGTCACACCATTTTTTATATTTAGGGTAAACCTCATCTCCAAACGGCGCACATAAATCATGCGCGACTTGATGCCAATGTTGAACATCTTCAAGCTCAGGATAAAATGGCGTTAAGTCAAAACCACCACCAAACCACCAAATAGGCTCCTCACCTTGCTTTTCTGCAATGAAAAAGCGTACGTTAGCATGGCTCGTTGGAATATGTGGATTGTTTGGGTGGATCACTAGCGAGACACCACAGGCATGGAAGCTACGACCAGCAAGTTCTGGACGATGCGCAGTTGCCGATGCCGGCATTGAAGCACCAAACACATGCGAGTAGTTCACCCCACCTTGCTCGATCACATTGCCACCACGAATAACACGAGTTCGCCCACCACCGCCTTCTTCGCGCTGCCAACTGTCTTCTACAAACTTGGCTTGGCCATCAGCTTGCTCTAAACCTTGGCAAATTGTGTCTTGCAAGGCCATCAGGTAGGTTTTTACTTGTTCGAGTAAATTGCTGTGCATGGTTATCCTCTAAATACTTTGCCGGTCATTACATCTTTAATAGTGCTAGGCTGCGTGTTACCACCAAGTGGTTCATCTACATAAAATGCCACCAGCTCGCCAAACTCACTTTTAGCCATTGCAATACTAGTGACCGTATCATGTCCTGATAAGTTAGCACTAGTAGACACAAGAGGTTTGCCTAATTCTTGGCATAAGCGCTTTACTGTTGGGTGATTAGTTACACGCACAGCAATACTATCAAATTGTCCTGTTAACCATTTAGGCGTACCTTTAGCCGCTGGCATAACCCAAGTAATTGCGCCGGGCCAGCTGGAAAAAATATCAGCGCGTTTATCCATCGGAATTTTTGCATCATCAACATACTTTAATAATTGCCCATAATTATCGGCAATTAAAATTAAGCCTTTCTCAACGGGCCGCTGCTTTATTGCAAGTAAGCGCTCCACAGCTTGCTGATTATCGGGGTCACAGCCTAAGCCATAAACAGCTTCGGTTGGGTAAACAATAACCCCGCCTTGCGACACAGCAGCAAGGGCAGTTAAAGGAACTGAGGTAGTATCAGTCACTGAAAATCTCCAAATACAATAAAATTAAAGCCGGTAATTATTCGCTCACCGTGAATTTATGCGAGCAACTTTTCTGAGGGCATTGTAGCACAACACTATTGGTCATTTGCTTTTGCATCATTACTGGCCATTGGCACGCGGGGCAGATATGGCTAACTGGTTTGTGATTGAGTGTGTATTTACAACTTGGATAGCTATTACATGAATAAAATGTTTTACCAAATTTATTACTACGCGCCACTAACTGGCCTTTTTTACACTTAGGGCAAGCAGGTAAAACTTCTTCATTTGGCTCAGGCTCATCATGAGCAATATAGTGACACTCAGGATAACCCGTACAGCCAATAAACATACCATAGCGGCCATTCTTCACTACTAGCGGATTACCACACTCTGGACAAGGGCTATCATCAAGTACTTTGATTTGTTGAGTATCATGTTGAGCAAGCGAGCGAATAAAATCACATTCGGGGTAACTCGCACAGCCAAGGAAAGGACCTGATTTACTGTTGCGGATCACAAGCTCTGAACCGCATTTAGGGCACACTTCGTATTCTTTTTCTAAGGCATGTTGATTTGCAGAAAAAAGCGATTGGTCGATTTTACTCATGTGTTCCCTAAGCAGCTGACTAATTTTCGCCTAATATACCCAAACTAATTAAAGATACAAGCGCAGTACTTGCTTAATGTACTACCTCTGCTGGCTCATCAAAAATAAGTTCTTCCATTTGTGCATAAGCTTGCTCTGAGCCTGGCACATTAAACAACACCATAAGTACCACCCATTTTAAATCATCAAGTGATATATAAGCTTTATCTAATGCGAACAAACGATCCATAACCATTTCACGCGTTGCGCTGTTGATCACTCCGACTTGTTCTAAAAACATTAAAAAGCCCCGACACTCTACGCTCAGCATGTGGCATTCACTATCGGTAAAAATACGTATCGCATGTTGTGGGAGGCGGTTTAAATAAGGGAATTCATCACTGTGCTGCAAGTCAGCAAGCTGCTCAAGCCAATCAAGTGCTTTGTATATTTCGGGCTTATTAAAGCCGGCACGTAATAATTCGTCAGTGAGTTCATTATGCTCAACAAAGACTTCGGCTTCGCTGTGAATGTAGTTTTCAAACAGATACATGAGGATATCGAACATGTTACTTTCCTCCACACTAAGCTTATCGAACTCTAATATAGCCATCTAATACACGCTCTACTCTATCTTCCAATTCAAGATCAAGTAAACGTGCTTGCACTTTATCTATTGGCCACTGGCTACGCTGAGCAATTAAATCAACAGTTGTTACTTCAAAACCAACACTGTTTAGTATTTCGCAGGCAGGTTCATCAACCGTTGCTTCTTCTATAGTATATAGACTGTTTTCGCAGAAAAAGCTCACTTCGTCGAGAATATCACTGACATTTTCCACCAGCTTTGCACCTTGTTTAATTAAAAAGTGACTGGCTTCAGAGAGTGGATTTTTAATTGAACCAGGCACTGCAAAAACTTCTTTGTTTTGCTCCAGCGCATAACGCACGGTGATAAGCGAACCGCTTTTTATTTCAGCCTCGACAATCAACACACCTAATGACAAACCAGATATTATACGATTACGTCTTGGGAAGTTATTAGCATTAGCGGCTGTACCGGGTAAAAACTCGCTCACCAACATCCCCCGTTCGGATACTTGATCGGTGAGTAACTTATGCCGTTTAGGATAATAAACATCCACTCCAGTACCAAGCACTCCAATGGTTTTACCATTGCCCGCCAGCGCTCCTTTGTGGGCAGCACCATCAATACCAAGCGCCATTCCGGAAGTTACCGTTAATCCAGCCACAGTGAGTTGATGAGCAAATTCAGCGGCGATCTCTAAACCGATTGGCGTGGCATTGCGGCTTCCAACAATAGCGATTTGCGGACTGGTCAATAACTCTAAATTGCCTCGGCAAAATAGCAATAAAGGCGCGCTAGCAATTTCTTTTAATAATGGTGGATAGTGAGGATCGAAGTAATCAATTGCGGTTATCTGTGAGTTAACAATTATCTGTTGATAATAGTCAACTTGCTGCCAATCGGTTGCTAGTAAATTAGTGGCGACCTGCGGGCTTAAACCATGACCGGTAAGCTGATCGTGAGTCAGCTCAAACAAATCATCTAATGGCAGTTTTTGTGCCAATGCCAATAAGGTTTTAACACCTAAGCCTTTACATAAATAAAAGGCAAGCCAATGGGTTAGCTTGCCTGATGAATCTTTCATGCTCCCTCCTTAGAGCACTCAAACCTGAATTAATTTATAACTGCAAAATCACCGACTCGGATTGGGTGCTGGTTTTTTACGATTAAGGCATAACTAACGTTTTTATAAACTTTAAACACCATTAGCTGCCCGACCTGTTCTTTTGGCATATGCCACACAGTCGTGTCGGCATCTGCCTCAACGCCAAAAAATTCGTTGGCGTTTGTTACTAACTTTTCAAGGCTATTTGAATCTTCTTTGTAGCGTGGGCCATTGCGACCATCAAAAACAGTCGGTGATTGACGCTCAATATCTAAAATATGGCCTTCTTTAATTTGCTGCTCTGACCCTAAGTTTAGCACTACAATATCCATTGTGCTGAATTCTCGTAATCCACTCACTGATGCGATGATTTCACCTTGCACTGGCTGCTCAGGACGGTGAATATTAAAATACGCAGGTAATAGCTGACCTTCTATCGCAGGCATTAAAAAGTCACCCGCTTTGATTTCTCTCTTTACCTGTTCAATTTTAACTGAAGCAGGTACACCATTGGCAATATCACCTTTTCTAAATACACGACCCACCGCCACTAATTGTGCTTTATTAGCCAACACTTCGTTCGTTTGCGGATCAACATATGCTTCGCCGTTGCGGTAAATAGCGTATGACTCGTGTAATTTCAGCTCACCTTTAACATAAACTATATGGCCTTCGGTATTCATTTTAGTGTTGACATTGGCACCTAAAATATAAGGTTTATCGGCAATGTCTTCAGCATTTAGTGCTTGCTCATAGGTTAGGTAAGGACGCAGCAGCTCAAGAGGTAACGTAGGGATCGCATTTTTACCTTTTTGTACAATTCGACCATGTGGAGAAAGCTTTTTATAACCCTGATTAATCACCAAACGTGGATTACCGTGCTCATCGTAGATTAAAGACAGTGCATCCCCTGGGTAAATTAGGTGTGGATTATTAATTTGTGGATTCATTTGCCAAAGTTCCGGCCACTGCCAAGGCTCTTGCAAATAAACTCCTGAAATATCCCAAAGTGTATCGCCCTTTTTCACAACGTATTGTTTAGGCGCATCTTTTTTTATAGTTAATACATCTGCTAACGATGGGAAAGTAGCACTTAATGCCAACATTGCCGCGAGTAATGGGTATTTCATTGAGCTTCCTTGTGGTGTTTTTTCATTATTATCAACCAAAACCTGTTAAAGGTGAACGCGAATGGCTAAAATAAGAGCATACAATACCCTAAATTAAGCACAAGTGAAAAAGGTTACTATGGCTAGGTTAGAAGTTTTAAGATTTCCAGATGAGCGTTTACGTACAATAGCAAAAGAAGTGGTGCAAGTTGACGACCAAATTCGCCAAATTGTAAAAGACATGCTGGAAACTATGTATGATGAAAACGGCATTGGATTAGCTGCGACTCAAGTCGATATTCATCAACGTATTGTGGTCATTGACGTATCAGAAGAACGTGATGAACCGTTAGTATTGATCAACCCGACAATCACTAAACAAGATGGCACCACGGTAAGTGAAGAAGGCTGTTTATCTGTGCCACACTCTTATGCAAAAGTTGACCGCGCAGAAACTGTAACAGTGACCGCATTAAACGAAAATGGCGAAGAGTTTAGTTTAGATGCTGATGAGCTATTAGCAATTTGCATCCAGCATGAGCTTGACCATTTACAGGGTAAACTATTTATCGATTACTTATCACCGTTAAAGCGCCAACGTATTCGTAAAAAACTTGAAAAAGAAGCTAAGTTAGCAGCGCAATAATACCTTAGTAATAATTAGGAAGTTCAGTGACACAACCATTACGCATTATTTTTGCCGGTACGCCAGACTTTGCTGCGCGCCATTTACAAGCTCTTATCGACTCAGAGCATCAAATTGTTGGCGTGTATAGCCAACCCGACCGTCCAGCAGGGCGCGGTAAAAAACTCAAAGCCAGTGAAGTGAAAGAGCTAGCACTGGCAAATGAGTTAGCAGTGTTCCAACCTGCCTCATTAAAAAGTGACGACGCTCTGGCTGAACTAAGCAGCTTAGATGCTGACCTTATGATCGTGGTCGCTTATGGATTACTGTTACCAAAAGCAATTTTAGAGGCGCCACGGCTTGGTTGTTTAAATGTACACGGCTCAATTTTACCGCGCTGGCGTGGTGCCGCGCCGATTCAACGCGCTATCTGGGCCGGCGATGAAGAGACTGGCGTCACCATAATGCAAATGGATGAAGGCCTAGATACCGGCGACATGCTGCATATTAGCCGCTGCCCTATTACCGCCACTGAAACAAGTGCAAGTTTATACGCTAAGCTTGCCGATTTAGGCCCAAGCGCACTAATAGACACCATTACTAAGTTAGCTAATGGCGAAATTACCCCGCAAGTACAAAATGACGAGCTTGCCAATTACGCTAAAAAGCTATCTAAAGACGAAGCAAATATTGATTGGTCGATGGACGCAGCGCAAATAGAGCGTAATATCCGCTCATTCAATCCATGGCCGGTCTGTTTTACTCAAATGGGTGAACACACTGTAAAAGTTTATCAAGCTAATGTTGTTGACCAGCAAGGCACGGCAGGAACGGTATTACAAAGCGATAAACACGGCATTGTGATTGCCTGTGGTACTAACGCACTTAATATCACTCAAGTACAACCACAAGGTAAAAAGCCAATGGCCATTACTGACTTTTTAAATGGTCGAGCAGACTGGGTAACTCCTGGCACACGAATAGGCGAACACAATGAGTAATGTCAGGGCGCTTGCCGCCGAAACTTTATATAACGTGGTTGATAAAGGCGCCTCATTAAATCAAGAGCTGCCTTTTGCCAGCCAAGGTTTACCACCTAAAGATAAAGCGTTATTACAGCAAATTTGTTACGGCGTACTGCGTTATTTACCAAGTTTAGAAAATTATTGTCAACATTTAGTTGAGCAGCCACTTAAAGGTAAGCGCCGTATATTCCAGTTCTTACTGTATGTGGGCATTTACCAACTACAACATATGCGGGTTCCACCGCATGCAGCAATTAGCGAAACGGTTAATGCATTAGAACAACTGCGCGCATTGGGTTTAAAAGGCTTGATCAACGCTATTTTACGCAGCTTTCAGCGCCAGCAAGTAGAGCTTGAAGAAAAAGCCAAGCAAATACCAGTGTGTTTATACAACCACCCAAACTGGTTTATCAAACAAGTAACTGAAGCTTACCCTGACTCTTGGCAAGCTCTACTAGAAGCGAACCAGCAGCAAGCACCAATGTGGTTGCGTGTTAACCAAGCGCAATATAGCACCGCTGAATATAGCGAAATGCTCACTGCTAATGACATTGAACATACACTCAATCCTGATTTCCCTGATGGTATTAAGCTGGATAAACCGCGCGATGTGTTTTCGTTGCCTGAATTCGACACCGGCGCATGTTCAGTACAAGATGCAGCAGCACAGCTTGCGGCACGCTTGTTAGATCCAAAAGCTGACGAGCATATTTTAGATGCCTGCGCAGCACCCGGTGGTAAAACCTGTCACATTCTAGAACTCGCAGATGCTGATGTACTGGCACTTGATAGCGATGCCACCCGCCTTGAACGTGTAAAGCAAAACCTTGAAAGAATTGGCTTAGGCGCTGATTTACAATGTGCCGATGCTTCGCAGCCACACAAATGGTGGGATGAGCAACAGTTTGACCGTATTCTATTAGACGTTCCTTGCTCTGCAACAGGTGTAATTCGTCGTCACCCAGATATCAAATGGCTACGTCGTGCATCAGATATCAATGATCTGGCGACACTCCAGGGCGATATTCTCAATAGCATTTGGCCATTATTGAAACCAGGTGGCACGCTAATTTATGCAACCTGCTCGGTATTACCACAAGAGAACCAACAGCAAGTCGCTAAATTTTTAGCAAATAATAACGATGTTGAACATATCCCGCTACATGATAACGATACCCCAAGCAACCCTGGGCTGCAGTTACTGCCTGGTGAGAGTGACGGATTTTATTATGCCAAGCTTATAAAAACACACTCATAAGAAGCTTTTAGTAAACCATGAAAATAATCATACTCGGTGCAGGACAAGTAGGCGGTACACTCGCTGAAAACCTGGTAGGTGAACAAAACGAAATCACGGTTGTTGATATTGATGGCAACCGATTACGTGAGTTACAAGATAAATACGATCTACAGGGTGTTACAGGTCATAGTGCCCACCCTGATGTATTACGCCGCGCCGGTGCGGAAGACGCCGATATGATCATCGCAGTGACCAGTTCAGATGAAGTGAACATGGTCGCTTGCCAAGTCGCGTATAGTATTTTTAATACGCCGACTAAAATTGCTCGGATCCGTTCTGAGCAATACTTAAAGTACCGCGAAAAGCTCTTTCAAAACGATGATTTACCTGTTGACCACTATATTGCTCCAGAGCAACTAGTGACTAAGTATATTCGTCGCTTGATTGATTATCCTGGTGCGTTACAAGTTTTAGAGTTTGGCGATGGCATGCTCTCGCTGGTTGCGGTAAAGGCTTACTACGGCGGATTGTTAGTCGGTTATGCATTGTCAGCATTAAAAGAGCATATTCCTAATGTTGAAACTCGTGTTGCTGCGATTTACCGCCAAGGTAAAGCAATCAAACCACTGGGTACTACAGTAATTGAAGCGGATGATGAAGTGTTCTTCCTCGCTGCCACCAAACATATTCGTGCAGTAATGAATGAACTACAGAAATTAGAGCGTTCATACAAAAAAATTATGATTGCTGGTGGCGGTAATATTGGCGCTGGGCTTGCTCGCTCTCTGGAAAAGAATCATAGCGTAAAATTGCTTGAACGAAATAAAGAACGTGCTGAGCAGTTATCAGAAATGCTTGATAATACAGTGGTGTTTTGTGGTGATGCGTCAGATCAGGAGTTGTTATCAGAAGAACACATCGAACAAGTTGATGTATTCATCGCGGTAACCAATGATGATGAAGCTAATATTATGTCAGCCATGCTCGCTAAACGCATGGGTGCGCAAAAAACCATGGTGCTTATTCAGCGCGGCGCATATGTTGATTTAGTGCAAGGTGGCGAAATTGATATTGCCATTTCACCACAGCAAGCCACGATTTCTGCCCTGCTTACCCATGTTCGCCGCGGTGATATTGTTAATGTGTATTCATTACGTAAAGGCGCAGCAGAAGCCATTGAGGCTGTGGCCCATGGCGACGAACATACCTCTAAAGTTGTCGGCCGTGCAATTGCTGATATTAAGCTGCCTGCAGGTACCACGATTGGCGCGATTGTCCGTAATGATGATGTACTCATTGCCCACGACGACACGATAATTCACTCAGGCGATCACGTCATTATGTTCTTGATCGATAAAAAGCATATCAACGTAGTTGAAAAACTGTTCCAAGTTAGCGCTATCTTTCTCTAAATTACTCCTCACCTTTCGACACAAAGCAACTGTATCGAAAGGTGAATTTCCACCCCAATAAACACAAATGAAAATCAATCTCAAAAGCATTTACTTCCGTACCCAAATCCATTACTCTCACGCTGTTTGATAATCAAGCGTTTTCTCTTTCTGTGAGAAGTTAATTTCACATTTTTTAATATAAATGGATTTCTTCAAATGATACACCCAACTTTAAACACCCCTCTTTGTGTTACATATTGCAGTGTTATTGGTATTCTTGTGTGTGGACTATCAACAAATGCAAATGCCGAAGCTAAAAACGACATTGAAAAACTAACCATAGTGGGCCAGCAAGATAGCGGCTACAAAGTCAGTGCAATGAACTCAGCAACAGGGCTTGATCTCAGCCACTTGCAAACTCCGCAATCAGCTATCGCTATCACCAGTGAATTTATGGCCGATCAACAATTAAATAGTGCTATTGAAGCCATCACCAGCGTAACCGGCATCAATGCAAGAGAGGCCGATAATGGTAAATATTCAATTTCAGCGCGCGGTATCAGTGTTACCAGTATTTTATATGATGGCATAGCAACTACTTATGATACCCGATTTAATTACGGCGATAACTTAACAGATACTGCTATTTATGAGCGGATTGAAGTTGTCCGTGGTGCCACAGGGTTAATGCTCGGTGCAGGTAATCCATCAGCAGCAATTAACTTAATACGTAAGCGCCCTACTGTGCATAACCAAGTAAATATTTCTGCAACGGTTGGTTCTTGGCAAAACTATCGTGGTGTGGTTGATGCATCGGGTAGTTTAAATAGCAGTGAAACCGTGCGTGCGCGTGCCGTACTCGCCTATCAAGATCAGCAATCATATCAAGACAGGTTCAGCCAAGAAAAAACCACATTATACGGTATTATCGAAGCTGACCTAACTGATAGTACCCTATTAACTTTTGCTGTTGATACGCAAACCACAGACCCAAAAGGCACGATGTCGGGTGGACTACCTATTTTTTATAGCGATGGCACCCGAACAAACTATGATAGAGAAACATCCACAGCGCCAAATTGGTCATCTTCAAAAACTAAAGCATTGAATAGCTTTATGAGTATTGATCATTACTTCAATGCTAATTGGCAGCTAAGTGCGAGCTATATATATGGTAATAATGACCTACATTACGATGTTTTTTGGGCGACAGGTAACCCTGACTCACAAACGAATATAGGCATGATGCCCGGTTCAGTAAATTATATTGATGCCAAGCGGATTCAGCGCACCTACGAGATAGAGCTTACCGGTAGATTTAACTGGTTAAATCAAAGCCACCAAGTCATGTTTGGTTACAATAGCCAAGAGCAAGACTTTACAACCCCCTACTTCCCGGGGCAAGAAGAGGCAGAAATCATCGGCGATTTTACAGCCCCAAACTATGACTACCCAAAACCAACTTGGCAAGCTACACCCGCCTTTGGCTCTTATGGCACAACAGAGCAAAATGCTTTGTACTTTGCTTCACAACTTAATCTAACAAATTCACTCTCATTGGTTTTAGGAAGCCGATTAAATCAATGGCAAACAAATCAAGATAACTTTGGCAGCCAACATGATTATAAATTAGATAACGAGCTGACCAATTATTTAGGTGCTACTTATAGCTTGGCAGATAATTGGGCACTTTATGCTAACTACACCGATATATTTACCCCGCAAAGCCGCGTCGATAAAAATGGTAATTACCTTGACCCAATTCAAGGTCAAAATTATGAGCTAGGTATCAAGGCCTCATTATTGGACGAGCGTTTAGACATTGCACTATCGGGTTTTGAAATTCAGCAAGACAATGTGGGCGAATACACTGGCGAAACAATTCCAGACACTCTTCAGGCAATTTATCAACCAATTGATGGTACGGTCACCCAAGGGCTTGAGTTTGAACTTAATGGTGCATTTACTGATAGTTGGAATGGCTATTTTGGCTACACTTATAGCGAAGGTGAAACGCCCGAAGGTGACATCCTCAATAGCACAAACCCAAAAAATCAATTTAAGTTATTTACCACTTATAAATTAGATCACCTGTTAACAGGGTTGAAAGTCGGTGGCGGTTATCGCTGGCAAAGTCGCAGCTATGATGAAGTAAAAAACCCAGTTCACGGTCAAGTTGAAGTAGAGCAATCAAGTTATGGCATCGCAAGCCTTATGAGTAGTTATCAAATTAACTCACAAGTGTCTGTTAGCGTAAATATTGATAACTTATTTGATAAAACTTATTACAACCAAATCGGTTTTTATAATCAATACCGCTATGGTAACCCGCGAAAATTTTCACTGCAATTTGACTACAGCTTATAACCATTCAAGTTAACCAAAAAAGCAGCTTAATGAAGCTGCTTTTTTGGTACTGTGCTGTACGTTTTATTGTACTCTGGCAAACTCTTCTTTTGACAATTCACCATTGCTATCAGTATCTAAATCAGAGAAAATTTCAACTAATTGTGCATTTACTGATGCTTCTTTTTGGCTGATCACGCCGTCTCCATCAGTATCAAATGTGTCAAAACTAACTGCTGCAAACGCAGTTGATGAAGCCGCTAAGGCAAAAATAGCAAGTGCTGTATTAATATGTTTCATAGTGTTATTCCTAATAATTTAAAAGAAAGAAATCCTTTTCAGAGATCCCTGTTTGTGGAAACTGAAATTACGCTTTTGAAAATTCTTCTTTTGATAACTCACCGTTTTGGTCAGTATCAAGCTCAGCAAACTTAGCTGAAATAGTCGCATCAGCAGATGCTTCTTGTTGGCTGATTACACCATTGCCATCAACATCAAGAGTATCGAAGTCAGTTGCTGCAAAAGCAGCTGATGATGATGCCAACGCGATAAGTGCTAATGTTTTATTTAATGTGTTCATAATTATCTTCCTTCCAAAATTTAGTGTGCTTGCTTAATCAAATGCGCAGGTCCTTTGCAAAGATCCTTGTGTGAAAATAAGCGATTACGCTTCAGAAAACTCAGCTTTTGAAAGCTCACCATTACCATCAGTATCTAACTCAGCAAACTGGCTCATTAATTTTGCATCAACTGCCGCTTCGCTTTGGCTGATCGTGCCGCTACCATCAACATCTAAGGTGTCAAAGTCAGTACCTGCAAATGCTGCTGATGAAGAAGCTAATGCGATAAGTGCTAATGTTTTATTTAATGTGTTCATAATAAATATTCCTTCAAAGTTTATGGTTGTGAACTTAAGTGATAATCACCGTTTCGTTCAAGACAACTAGAGTATTACAACTTCGGTGCCAACAATTTATTACCATTAAAAATCATTGAGTTACATTGTATTTTGATGTTTTCGTGGAATTTAGAAGGACTATTCTGTTGCAGTTTAGCAACAAGATTTATGCGTTAACCTATAAAACCATATAAATCAAATGGTTAATAGTTATAAAAATGACACAACTCGATAAACTATGCTGATAATAGTGTTTTTTTCAAAGATGAGTACCCTAACCGCAACTGAACAGCAACTTTAACTGATAAAAATTAAATTTTTTTCATAAATTAACAATCTGAATTGTAAGGGGAAATTAAATTTATTTTGGTAAGTAAAAAATAAAAACGCAGTTAGTTTATGAAAATTCGTGTTTTGTTGCCATTATGCGAAACAATAGCAACGATATTGCAGTTTTAACGCTCTGGGTATTCTTACAATTTAATTAAGCACCAACAATTTCAATCACAATATGTGTTTTCACCGAATTGGCGATAAAACATAACTCATGAGCCTGGTGATGCATTTCTTCTAATTGCTCTGCACTAGGTTGCTCATTTTCGGCAAACTTCACACATGGTTTTAAAGTTACTTGAGTCATCGACATACGCCCATCACTAGCGCGCTGCATCAAACCAACGGCATCATCTTGATAGCTATCAACTATAAACTTATTTTTTGCCGCAATAGATAAGAAAAATAACATATGGCAGCTCGACAATGACGCAATAAATGCCTCTTCGGGGTCGACACTTTCTGCCACAGAATATGGCAGTGGCACGATATGCGGTGAGGAGGATGCAGCAATAGTTGCCCCACCATCAAATTGCCACAAGTGACCTCGGCTATATTTATTATCGATAAACAACTCTTCTGCTTGGCGAGACCACACAACACTTGCTACATATTCAGACATTGAAATTTTTCATCCTAAGTAAATTTACACATCCCACAGCCCAGAATTTTATCCGGCCTACTAAAATATCCGTAACGAGCATAAAAAGATTCTTTACCTTTGGCTGAGAGCAGTCCGATGGTTGCATTTTTTTTTGCTGCCCCAGCCAAATACATTTCTATATTATCCTTAATCAACGCACCAATACCTTGCCTTTGAAAGTCAGGATCGACAACAACATCTTGGATATAAAAAAATAAACCACCATCACCTATTACACGACCCATACCAACAAGTAGCCCCTCCTGTCGGATCACTACATGAAATAACGAGTTGTTTAAACTAGTATTCGCCAGATCAGCGTTAACTTTACCCCAACCGACTTTCTCTCTTAATAAACAAAATTCTTCTAAAGATGGACAGCTCAGTTCCACGGTATAGCTAACACTTTTCACTAAGCCTAATCTCCGTCATTCAATATCTAATTCATCTTTGCTTAAGCGTTTTACAAAGCAACACTTACTGTTGAAATCTAAAATTAAATTACAGCACCAACGAAAATGCACTCAACCACAACAACTGCACACCATAAGCTAATCGTTGATAAGTGCCTACACTGCCTTTTTGCTTAAATGCTTGCGTCAACAAAACTAAAAAGTAACAGGTAATACACACACACAAAATTGAAAAAAGCCGAAATGAAATACCGGTATATGAACTTACAGCAACAAAAATTGGCGCAATCAGCAAAGACAGCAGCATTACCAAGCCAGCCCAAGAATGTATTTGGCAACTCAAAGTAGGGTTTTTAGTATTAGGATCCGCATCCATAGGGAAGTAACCAGCAATCCAGGTACCCACACCATGAATCATGACAAGCCAACCGACCAACGTAATTAATATAGCGGTATTTTCCAGTTGTACGACATACCAACCAAATAAACAAAATAGTAATCCAAGAGGATAGTTATTAATAAGCGGGGATAGTTTTTCCGTGGGACTGCCAGCAGCACCGAGCTCGCTGCAAAATTGCTTTGCATGACTATAGTTTGGATAACACCTACCAGCGATATACACCCCAGCAACAATCCATATACTCGCGCTTAGTGCTGAATATAAACTAATAATCTCTAACATTAGCAACTTCCATGTATAAATTAATACCACGATAATAAGCTGATGTATTTATGTTGTAAATAATATACTTAACCGCACAGGAAGCACACAGGCATAAAAAAAACAGCCCGGGGGTATTGGCTGCTTTTGAACGTAATCAATGTAAAAGTCCTTTTAAAATTCCTTGTAGGCGGAAGCTATAATTAGGCCTTTGCGAACTCAGCTTTTGAGAGCTCACCGTTACCGTCTGTATCAAGCTCTGCAAATTTACTCATAAGCTCAGCATCAACCGATGCTTCACTTTGGCTGATTGCGCCGTTGCCATCAACATCTAGCGTATCAAAATCGGTAGCAGCAAACGCCGCTGATGAAGATGCCAGTGCGATA
>NZ_JACJEW010000023.1:0-54421 GCF_014164315.1 Pseudoalteromonas sp. SG44-1 | reverse complement strand
AGTGCTAATGTTTTATTTAATGTGTTCATAATTAATATTCCTTCAATGTACTATCAAAAAATTTGTCTCAATACTGGTTTTCAATGCGAGTAAAGTCTTCCTTGTTATCCTTTATCATGGGTTCCCTGCCCACTTAGGTTGTCTTTGGCAACTCAGGATAAACTCAGTATTAGGTTATTAAGCTTTTGAAAACTCTTCTTTTGATAACTCACCGTTTTGGTCAGTATCAAGCTCTGCAAATGTTGTAGATGTAATACCACCCATTGATGCTTCTTGCTGGCTCAGAGCTCCATTCCCATCAACATCTAGCGTATCAAAATCGGTAGCAGCAAACGCCGCTGATGAAGATGCCAGTGCGATAAGTGCTAATGTTTTATTTAATGTGTTCATAATTAATATTCCTTCAATGTACTATCAAAAAATTTGTCTCAATACTGGTTTTCAATGCGAGTAAAGTCTTCCTTGTTATCCTTTATCATGGGTTCCTTGCCCACTTAGGTTGTCTTTGGCAACTCAGGATAAACTCAGTATTAAATTATTAAGCTTTTGAAAACTCTTCTTTTGATAACTCACCGTTTTGGTCAGTATCACGCTCTGCAAATCTATTTAAAAGCTCAGCATCTTCTGCGGCTTCAACTTGACTGATCACACCATTTTCATCAACATCAAGGGTATCGAAGTCTAACGCCTCAAAGGCAAATGCTGCTGATGAAGAGGTTAATGCAATAAGTACTATCGCTTTATTTAGTATGTTCATTGGTTATCTCCTTTCACCTGAGATGATTAATAGTGTGTTACGAAGTCCTTTTCATTTTTCCCTGTCAAAAAGCGACATTAAGCTTTTGAAAACTCTGCTTTTGAAAGTTCGCCGTTACCGTCGCTATCAAGCTCTGCAAATTGGCTCATAAGCTCAGCATCAACTGAAGCTTCACTTTGGCTAATTGCGCCATTACCATCAACATCTAATGTGTCAAAGTCTGTTGCAGCAAATGCGGCTGAAGAAGATGCTAGAGCAATAAGTGCCAACGTTTTATTTAATGTGTTCATAATAAATATTCCTTCAATGTTTATGGTTTCGAACGATGTGCTAATCACATTTTCGTTCTGTACAACTAGACTATTACAACTTCGGTGCCACATTTTAAAAAACCTTTAAAATCAAATTGTTAAAAATAAACTTCACTTTTGACTGGCTATTCACGGTGTTTTTTGTTGCTTTTTAGCAACACGTAAACCACCTATAAAATATAGTTTATAAAAATCAATTGATTAGGTTTAATAGAAAAGACACAGATCCGTACTTACAGTGTTCGTATTTATATTTTTATAGGCAAGAAAAGTGACAGGCGCTGAAATTAACCAGCTGAAAACTAGCAACTGAAATAAATAAAAAATCTATGTTACTGATAATTAATGACAATAAAAATAAATTTAGAGTTCTTTAAGGTAGGTTACGGTATATCCGCTATTTTGTCGCAAAATAGCGAATATGCACAAATTTACACCAGCGGCTCAAGCACTGAAAGGTCAATAAAGTGGTCTTTCATGAAAGTTTTCATCTCGTCTTCACTTGCCGTTAGTTGAATACCAAATTGCGCGCTAGTGGCATGGCTTTTAACACTGCATATTTGTCCGCTAAACTCAGTAACACCTTTATTATTTTTATCGAGCATAATATGACACTGAGTATTCTTTAATTCACTGAGATCAGCTTTGCTTTTTACATCAAACATCACCCCAGTTACTGAGATATCTTTAATAACTCCTTGCATCTCGCGTTCGTCATTAAACTTTATTTTTGCAGCTAATAATGTGGGAATACGAGTTTGTGATCGTAAACTAAATAATTGCACTTCAGTTGGGAAGTTTAAATAAATAAGCCGTGCCGGGTGCGACGACACTGACATAACCTGCTGACGAAATGCTATAACTTGCCCACCACCGCTTTCAAGCACCGCTCTGACGATCACCACAACACCATCTTTTAAATATTCCCCCGCGTTACCTAAACGCTTTGCTGAGGGGTAATTTAAGATCACAAAACGCTCATGCAATAAACCAACAAATTCAGTTTTAACTCGTTTGCTGGCTGTGGGTGTTAAGATTTCGACATCAACAATGCTACCAGCACTAATATAGGCAAGGTTTTCTAAGTTTAATTGTTGTCTTGTTTTTGCCATTTCCTTTCCAACTACAAATAAATCATCTTGTACAAGTAATCGCTTTTATACAAATTAACCACGCCAGAAGGTCGGTGTAAACAACACTAATAAGGTGAATATCTCTAATCGCCCAAACACCATCGCAATGGTTAATAGCCATTTAGCGCCATCACTAATAGCGCCATAATGCGATGCAACATCCCCCAAACCAGGGCCGAGGTTATTTAAGCAAGCTGCGGTGGCTGAGAACGCCGTTATGTTATCCATACCGGTGCCCATTAACGCTAACATAATAATGACAAATACCAACGCATAAGCAGAGAAAAATCCCCATACGGCTTCAACTACTTTATCTGGTAATGCCTTACGACCAAGTTTAATAGAGTAAATAGCACGAGGATGCACTAACCGATTAAGCTCACGTATTCCTTGCAGATAAAGTAAAAACACCCGAACTACTTTCATACCGCCGCCGGTTGAACCCGCACAACCACCAATAAAGCTCGAAAATATCAGTAAAATAGGCAAGAACAACGGCCATGCTGAAAAATTATCGGTGGCAAAACCCGCAGTAGTACTAATTGATACCGCTTGAAATAATGCCTGATCGAGCGTTTCGTCACCGTTTGCATATATATTATTGGACGACAGTACCGTAAAACACACAATCACCAGCGCTAGTTGAATAAACAAAAACACTTTAAACTCAGGGTCGCGGATATACACCCTGAGATTTCGACTCGAAACAGCCGCGTAATGCAAGGTGAAATTAACGGCAGCGATGATTAGAAATATCACGCAAATAAAGTTGATTAATGGACTGTCAAAGTGTCCCATAGAAGCATCGTAAGTAGAGAATCCGCCTATTGCAACTGTAGAAAATGAATGACAAATGGCATCAAACCAATTCATTCCGGCAGCCCAATATGCCAAAGTACACGCCGTAGTTAACGACACATAAATATACCAAAGATGTTTTGCGGTATCGGCAATACGTGGCGTCATTTTGGAGTCTTTAACAGGCCCGGGAATTTCAGCTCGATACAGCTGCATACCACCCACACCAAGCATTGGTAGTATCGCAACCGCAAGTACGATTATCCCCATACCGCCAAACCATTGTAATTGCTGACGATAAAATAATACCGATTTAGGAAGATACTCAATGCCCGTGAGCACAGTTGCCCCTGTAGTCGTTAAACCTGAGAACGCTTCAAATACCGCATCCGCTAAAGATAAATTAGGTTCTTGTAAAAAAATCAGCGGTAAGGATGCGAACGCCCCTAGCACTAACCAAAATAGCACCACAATTAAAAAGCCTTCGCGTGCTTTCAAATCCCCATGCTCATGACGGTTAGGGTAGTAAGCAATTAAGCCAATAATGACACTGAATATAAATGCGAGGACAAATGGCACACCACCACCATCTTTATAAATGAGCGATACAATTGCCGGCGGCACCATAGTGATACTAAACAGTACAACCAATTGGCCGAGAATTTTTATGATGGTACGAAATTGCATTGAGCTATCGCTTTTTTATTAAGTAATGATTAGTGCGTGAATGCTATTGTCTTACTCTTTAATACTTAACTCAACCGCGCCATGACTCAAATCATAAATATCTTTTATGGCTTGTGTGGCTTGGCGGCTATCTATAGTGATAACCCATTCAATATTAGCAGTAAATTGCTTTTCTATGTTAAGTACTTGAAATTGCGTTTTTAGTAACTGCTCTATCGCTCCTTGTGCGCTGTAATCACTACAGCCCACCAGCTCAACACTAGGAACTTTTAATGTGGTTGTTAAATGTGCCAAGGCATTATTTAGCGAGCCACCATATGCTCTGACTAATCCGCCAGTGCCTAATTTTATACCGCCAAAGTAACGAGTAACTACCGCGGTGACTTCTCCAAGCCCAGAGCCCATTAACACATTAAGCATAGGCTTTCCTGCCGTACCATTTGGCTCACCATCATCAGAGAAACCATACACATGACTACCACCTGGATTGCCTGCAACATGCGCCCAACAGTTATGACGAGCATCACTGTATTTACTTTCAATCTCACGGATAAACGCTTTTGCCGAGACTAAATCTGGCGTATGAGCTATATGCACAATAAAGGTGCTTTTTTTTATTTCTTCTTGATGAAAAACGGTTGCAGCTGGGTGCTTATATTCTGACATTCTTTGATAAACCCAAATAATGAAGCAAAAAATGGGGCCATATGGCCCCAACTTTTAACACCTGATAATTAATCTAACGATAAATTACGGGTCATATTTTCTAAGCTATCTTCGTGAACAATAATATTGTCCTCGATACGAATACCACCAAATGATTTAAACGCTTCAACCTTTTCCCAGTTAATAAACTGTTTATTGTCAGTTTGCGCTAAATCGCCAAGTAATGAATCGATAAAGTACAAACCAGGTTCAATCGTGAATACTTGGTTTTTCTCAATCAAGCGCGTGCAACGCAAGAATGGATGACCTTCAGGTGGGGCTTGATGTGTACCCTTTTCATCAGCCATAAAACCACCCATATCATGTACTTGTAAACCAAGATGATGACCAAGTCCATGCGGGAAGAAAGTCGACGTAATACCGCGCTCAACGATCTCAGCAGCTGGTAACTTAACAATATTAAAATCACTAAGCACCTGAGCAATACGTTGATGGCAATCTAAGTGCAGTTCACCGTATAACAAGCCTGGTTTCAATGCTTTACCCAATGCAATTTGGTGTTGTGTCATTGCGGCAATTAATTCGGCAAACTCGCCCGACTTTTTAAAATCATAAGTACGAGTTATATCTGCAGCATAACCATGAAAGTTAGCGCCAGCATCAATTAAGAACGAATGATGTGCCTTTGGGGCTTGAGGCTCAAAATGAGTGTAGTGCAAAATAGCGCAATTTTCGTTAAGCGCAACAATATTGCCATACGGCATTTCGTTTTCGCTTTGGCGAGTAGCCATTAAATACGCTTGCTGAATATCAAATTCAGAGCCACCGTTAAAAAAGGTATCACGCGCCGCTTTATGGCCATCAACCGCAATACGGTTAGCTTGGCGTAAGCATTCAAGTTCGTATTGAGTTTTATAAGCGCGGTGGTAATTAAAGTAATTGAGCACCGGCTCTGGATTCATAATGCTAAAGCCTAGCGCTTGGGCTACTTCTAGGTATTCTCCGATATAAGCGTACTTCGCTTTATCGTACGGTAATAGTTTTTCAACTTGATCAGGCTGTAATAATAGCTCGATATCAAAGTAATCAGCCCAAAAATCTCGTGGCTCATCTGGCACTTTGTGCCAAAAGTCGACTGGGCGATAAAAAATTAGTTTTGGCTTATCACTGCCATTTACAACAATCCAACAATGTGGATTATCGATGACCGGTAACCAAGCTTTAAAATGCGGGTTAACTTTAAACGGATAATACATATCGTCTAAAAACTGACGTTTAGCTTGTCCAGAATGGATCACTAAACCTTCTAATCCTTCACGTTCAATAATAGTACGAGTACGCTGCTGCAGTGTTGCAATATGTTCGGCATATAAAACGGCTAATTTATCCATAGAAAACCCATCTGTTAAATTTAACTTATTTCAAGTCTAACATAGACCCTGTTTAACCCCAATGCAGATGCGCTAAAGCACTTGTGCCTTAGCCACCCATCTTCATATCCAATATTGGTGCCAATATATTTCCTTCGCGCCCTAAACGCGTGTGATAAACCTGACGATATGCAAATACATTTTTTACGTACTCCCGAGTTTCACGATACGGGATAAGCTCAATCCATAATTCAGCAGGCATGGCTTCATCTGGTAGCCACTTTCTGATTCTATGGTAACCGGCGTTATACGAGGCTGTAGCTAGTATTTCGTTGCCATGGTTTTTCTTTTTTAAGTATTCTAAATACTCTGTACCTAAACGTATATTGGTCTTAGGTTGACTTAAACGGTTTCCTGAAACAGTACTTTTATTTACATACTTTGCTGTACTTGGTAATAGCTGCATTAAGCCACGCGCATTAGCATGAGAACGTGCATCAGGTGCAAAAGAGCTTTCACGGCGCGAAATAGCAATGCTCCAAGTAACATCTATATGATTACGTTTACTATAACGTTCAAATAAATCTTGAAAAGCAAATGGGAAACGTAACTCTACATAATCCCATGCCTTAATTTGCGCTAAAGTATAAATAGTACTGTCGTACCAATCTAATTCTGCTGCGAGTTTTGAAGCCGCGAGCTTTTCTTCATCGCTAGAAGTGCTTGTTAAATAATTCCATTCGCGACGAGCAGAAGTAAACCGCTCAAGTTCATACATCGCTTTAGCACGTTTAAAACCAGGGGCATTAGCCACCTCATGCATTAATTTGTCGCTCACTAACAATGGTTGATTATTGAGCTCAATAGGTAAACCCAACCGCGCAGCAGCCAAAAATCCATAATAATCACGCTCTTTTGCGACTATTTGCCAAATAGCTTTAGCACGCTGTGTATCACCTCGTTGTTCTAAACTATACGCTAACCAATATTGCTGACCCAGACTAAGATTTTCTTTACCTGTAAAAAACGCCACAATGCCCGACCAATCTTGGGTTTTTAGCATATTGCCTAACTGCCATTGCATTAATTTACGATCTTGGCGATCTTTGGGCACTTTACTCAACCAAAAACGCGCCTCAGGGTGGCCACTTGATGCCAGCGATAAAGCAAAACTATAATAAACATCAGCCTTTTGCTCGTCAGAATAGTTAAACATTTTGTCTAACTTTTCCCATGCCTTAAGCGCCAAGGTTTTATCTCGCCAAATTAAGCGTTTAATTCCATAGTGTGCAATTTCACTTTCTTTAACTGTTTTATGCTTATAGCGGTACATTCCTGCTACTGCACTGGGATCACTGCGAACTTTTCGGTAAAAGTCAGCCAAGTATTGCTCATTTTTCGGTAATAAGGTTTTTAAGTATGGCAGTAAGCTTTGCGAGCCACCTTGTGCCGATAACGTAATGCGTTGCCATATTTGCTCTTGGCTCATATAACCTTTTTTACGCCAAACATTAAATAGTGAATCGCATTCTTCTGGCTGTGATTTCCCGACAGTCCATAAATTTGTTACTTGACTCATTATCGCTTGTTCCGGCGCCCCTAAATCAAGCTGATACTGCAGGTAAGTGCAAGTCAGCTCACTATTTGTAGTCTCGCGATAATTATTAATAAAAGCAGCTTTGCGGTTTTGCTTTTGTAAATTCTGCAGCCATGCTTTGCGCACCGGCCACTCTAAAGGCGTACTTTGATAAATAGTTAAATAACGCTCTATTTCAGATTGATGCTCAATATCAGGATGGCGCTGCCAATAGAGTTGCTCTACATAAGGCTTTAATGGATGGTCTAGCTGTGCAACGACTTCCTTAAACTCTTGATAACTAGCATATTTGACTTTTTTTTCAGCATCTAAAAATGCGTCATGCTCCGTATTAGCGTAGGCAGAAAATAAAGGAAATAATAATGCTGCTGCCGTTACACTTAAAAATTGTTTTTTCATGATGACCTTAAATATTCAAAGGTAAATAAAAGACAAACACTTCGCCTACACCTTAGCACCAAACAAGCTATATTTTAACCAGTAGTAAGACACCACAGTAAATTTTTCGTTGCATTTTTAATTTAAAGCAAGCACACTGATTGAAATGCAAACTCATCGTACCAGTCTTAGTTCACTAACTAGGGAGAATAATAATGTTATATAAAAGCGATTCCTTTGAAGTTGCTTTCATCAAGGATAATATCGCCGAGTTCAAATTTTGTGTTGCAGGTTCTGTAAACACTTTGTCTCAGCAAACCTTGAAAGATTGCGCCTCTGCATTAAAAGAATTAGCCGCAAACAGTGATATCAAAGGCATGATTTTTACCAGTGATAAAGAACACTTTATTATTGGCGCCGATATTTTCGAATTTTTACCTACCTTTACTAAACCAGAAGCTGAATTAGTAACGTGGATCAAAGATGCCACTGATGTTTTTGACGCGCTAGAAGATTTACCATTCCCAACTTTAAGCGCTATAAATGGCTTAGCACTTGGTGGTGGTTGTGAGTGGGTACTCGCTACCGATTATCGTGTTGCTAGCACTGATGCTAAAATTGGCCTACCAGAAGTAAAACTTGGCATCATGCCTGGATTTGGCGGCACAGTTCGCTTACCACGCATTGTTGGTGCTGATAATGCGATGCTTTGGATCACCTCTGGTGCCGAAAACCGCGCAGCTGATGCTTTAAAAGTAGGTGCTGTTGACGCAGTAGTTAGTACTGACAAACTTATAGAGTCAGGAATTTCAACACTTGAATTAGCAATCTCTGGAAAACTAGATTGGCAAGCTAAGCGACAAGTAAAATTACAACCACTTAAATTGAACCGTGTTGAGCAAGGTATGAGCTTTGCAATGGCTGAAGGTATGGTTATGGGTAAAACCAAAGGCCACTATCCTGCTCCTATTATGGCAGTTCGCACTATTAAAGCAGCAGCAAACTGTGAACGCGCCGAAGCAATGGCAATTGAAAATGCCAACTTTGCTAAATTAGCACGCACCCCAGAAGCGGCAGCCCAAACGGGTATTTTCTTAGCAGATCAATACATCAAGGGGAAAGCGCGCAAGCAAGCTAAAACCAGTGATGTAGTAATTAAACAAGCTGCAGTACTTGGTGCTGGCATTATGGGTGGCGGTATCGCTTACCAGTCAGCTTATAAAGGAACACCTATTATAATGAAAGACATCCAACAGGATGCGCTTGATTTAGGTATGGGTGAAGCATCTAAGCTATTAGGTCAAAAAGTTCAACGCGGCCATATGGCGATGGACAAAATGGTAGCAACGTTAGGTAAAATCAAACCAACTCTTAATGATAGCGATTTACAAAGCGCTGATATCATTGTTGAAGCAGTTGTTGAAAATCCTAAAGTTAAACAAGCCGTTTTAGCAGGTCTTGAAAAAGACATGCCTGCAGGCACTATCCTAACGTCTAACACATCAACTATTCGTATTGATGAATTAGCCACGGCTCTTGAAAAACCTGAAAATTTCTGTGGTATGCACTTCTTTAACCCAGTACCAAAAATGCCACTGGTAGAAATTATTCGCGGTGAGAAAACCTCAGAGCAAACTATTAACACTGTTGTTGATTACGCCTTAAAGTTAGGTAAATCACCTATCGTTGTTAACGATTGCCCAGGATTCTTTGTAAACCGTGTATTATTCCCATACTTTGCCGGCTTTAGTAAATTAGTTGTTGAAGGCGCTGATTTTGCCAAAGTAGATAAAGTAATGGAAAACGTATTTGGCTGGCCTATGGGTCCTGCATACTTACTTGATGTTGTTGGTATTGATACGGCTTACCACTGTACTGGCGTGATGGCAGATGGTTTCCCTGAGCGCATGTCACGTGCCGAAAAAGATCCGGTAACAATATTCGCTAACGAAAAGCGTTTTGGTCAAAAGAACAAGGCGGGTTTCTACCAGTATGCTCCGGATCGTCGCGGTCGCTTGAAAAAAGCTCAAGATCCACAAGCAGTTGAGCTACTTAGTGCAATCACTGATGCACCGAAAGAGTTTGATAAACAAGAAATTATCGACCGTTGTATGATACCAATGATCAACGAAGTGCTACTGTGTTTACAAGAAAACATTGTTGCTTCTCCACAAGAAGCTGATATGGCACTTATTTATGGTATTGGTTTCCCTCCATTTAGAGGCGGCGCGTTCCGTTACTTAGATCAAACTGGACTAGCTAACTTTGTTGCAACAGCTGACAAATACGCTCATCTAGGTGCGATTTACCAAGTATCTGAACAAACTCGCAAATGGGCTGAAGAAGGCCGTATTTTCTATAAGGTGGAAGGATAAGACCATGAATACTCCAGTAATTGTAGATTGTATCCGCACGCCAATGGGCCGTTCAAAAAACGGTGTATTTAAACATAAGCGTGCCGAAGATTTAAGCGCCCACTTAATGAAGGGCTTACTTGATCGCAACCCAGCCGTTGATCCAGCATCGATTGACGATATCTATTGGGGTTGTGTACAACAAACTTTAGAGCAAGGTTTTAACGTTGCTCGAAATGCCGCATTACTTGCCGGCATTCCTCACACAGTGCCAGCGGTAACAGTAAACCGCTTATGTGGATCATCAATGCAAGCATTACACGATGCTGCTCGCGCAATCATGACTGGCGCTGGTGATACCTACATCATTGGTGGTGTTGAGCACATGGGTCATGTGCCAATGACCCACGGTAACGACTTTCACCCAGGCTTAGCAACTTCAATTGCACAAGCATCTGGCTCAATGGGCTTAACCGCAGAGTACCTTGCAACTATTCACGGTATTACCCGTGAGCAGCAAGACCAATTTGCATACCGCTCACATCAACGAGCTCATGCAGCAACGGTTGAAGGACGTTTCCGCCGCGAAATCCTCGCAATGGAAGGTCATGACGCAGATGGTTCACTGATTTTAGTTGAAGATGACGAAGTAATTCGTCCAGAAACAACTGTAGAAGGCTTATCACAGCTTCGCCCAGTATTTAACCCTGCATCTGGCTCAGTCACTGCCGGTACGTCTTCAGCTCTTTCTGACGGCGCATCTGCTATGTTAGTAATGAGCGAAGAAAAAGCCAAAGCTCTAGGCTTACCAATTCGTGCACGTGTTAAAGCCATGGCGGTTGCAGGTTGCGATCCATCAATCATGGGTTACGGCCCAGTACCAGCAAGTAAAAAAGCATTAGCACAAGCCGGTATCACTATTGATGATATCGATGTTGCTGAGCTTAACGAAGCATTCGCAGCACAATCACTACCAGTATTAAAAGACCTAGGTCTTGCTGATGTAGTTGATGAAAAAGTGAATTTAAACGGCGGCGCTATCGCTCTGGGTCATCCTTTGGGTTGTTCTGGCTCACGTATTAGCACCTCGTTAATCCACTTGATGGAAGATAAAAATGCACGCTATGGTTTAGCCACTATGTGTATTGGTTTAGGCCAAGGCATCGCAACGGTATTTGAACGTGTGCAAGATTAATAAAATGTATTAAGTAATACCTTGGTGATAAAAAGCCGCGTCGATTTATAAATCGACGCGGCTTTTTTATAATTAATTTTTTGCAGCTAAGTTATGTCGCTTTATAAGCACAAGTGAAGTGACTTTATTTATCAGGCTGAGGTCGTTAAACTAGCAGCCTTAAACTAATCGTTAAGCGCTAAATAAACAGTAAAGGTTATGCAATGAGTTTTGAGAATCCCGATCACCAATTAGATGCCATTGGCCTACGCTGTCCGGAGCCTGTAATGATGATCAGAAGCGCGGTACGTAAAATGGAAAATGGCGAAACTTTATTAATTATTGCCGACGACCCATCCACCACCCGTGATATCCCCAGTTTCTGCCGCTTTATGGATCACACATTGTTAGAAAAGGAAGTGGATGCAGTACCGTATCGATATTTAGTGAAAAAAGGGCTATAAATCAATAATTAACCATAATTAAAACATTCATTAATCCCAGTAAAAGTTTAATTTCAGCTGCCACTGAAACTCTGTTGCATGTTTATAACCAAATCGTATATCGAAATCTTGATTGATAGGCACTGATAGCTCGATGTTAGTTGCAATACCGCTTAACTGTTGGTGATAAAACTTCTCAATTGATGTTCTTAGTTTTAAATTAGAAGTTACAGTCGTTAAAAATCCTAGCTCTATTGAAGTATCCAGCCATTGTTGGGTGCTTTGTAATTCACCAGCATAACCATTAATCATACCGTAAACTAGCGACTGATTAGCATTTAATAACCATGACTTTCCAACTCCTGCCATGGCAAATGTACTTGAGCAACTAAAGCACTGGCTGCGATTTCTTTCATAACCTACATTTATCTGCCATGCCCAACCGCCTTCATTTGGCCACTGGCTATAGGCTGGGTTAAATGATTCTAGATCTAAAAGATGTAATTTTTCTAGATATAACTGCGAATCAAATAAAGCAACTTCAACATCCAACATCTCTAAATTAGAGTAAGGAACTCTGGCAATATCAGAAGCTAATGAATCAAAATAACTCAATCTGAAACCTAAATTTAGGCTTTGTTCATTTTTATACACAGTTGAAGAAATAGATATATTTGAGGGTTTCTGAGCTGAATGCGGTGCATGTTTATCATAATTAATAAAAGAGGTTTCTTTACCTGGAGGTAGGACTAAACGAGCTTTAATAAGAGCTTTTTTTAACTTTTCAATGTGTTCAACATCATATTTTTTTATTTGTTGCAACTGAACAAACTCAAAAAGAGTTTCAATAATTCGTTTTTTAGTTACCACATCTAGATTTGTAAATGTCGGCTCAAAAAGTATATTTTGCGAATGATAAATAGCTAAAGCCAGCTTGGAGTCTTTCGCTGAAAGATTGTTTTCATATTGATGAAAAACACTACTTCTTGAAGGAGTAAACTCAATCTGTTTTACTAGCTTTTCGTTATTATATTGAGCACTATTTAAGCGAGAAAAAATAGTCGCAGGAATAACCCAAGGCGAAAGCTCATTCGTTAACTGCTCCCCTATAATTAATTCAACAACCCTTGCGATATGAAATGCACAGTTTTCATCCGCAAAATAGTAAGAATACTTAGCCCCCATAATTTCCCATAAATGATTAGTTAAAAAGAGGACGTCTTCTTGGCTAAAGTTAAGCTTATATTCCCATATATCTCTCAGCTCTATTTCACCATAGTTATGTTGATGACGGTAAAATAGTTGATCTGAAAAACCGGCCTCGTAACCGCCAAATAACCCTTTCGTAATATAGACCAAACCGTTTTCATTATCAGGAACTAGTGCGCCATAATTTAAGCTGTAATCTAGTAACTTATTGTGCTCTGGCGTTGATCTATTTAGCTTTAAAAGCATATGACCATAAAGCGAAGCCGGATTACTCATATACCCTGAAGCAAAGACTAAACTTACAGAGTGAATCGGTTGTTTATCTCTCCACTCTATAAGTTCGATGCATTCAACCTTTGGCTCTGAGAATTCAAGCCCTTGTGATAGTAACCACTGATATCTAGCAGGATATTTGCATTGCATTTGTGCGTCTTTATTAAATGCATCAATCGTTGCTTTTAACTCGGATGAAGGGTTATTTTTGCCATTTTTTGAGATAAAAAATGAATCACTCTCAATATAACTTTGAGGAGCTGATGCGTTTTTATAATGCCCTAATTTCAACCAGGTTGGATGCTCGGAAAGTGAGCTAGATGAATAAGATGAAAACGTAGCAAACAGTGCTAGTGCTGGTAAGTATTTGATTGTAGTCATAAGTATGAGTAGGTGCTGACACCTACTCTATTAACAGTTAAATAACTGGGCAAGTAGCTGCAAACTGTGTTGTCACTTTGCTTTCAACAATTGCATATAATGCTTGAGGGTCTTGTGCAGGTTTAGTCGCAAAATCGCTACGGATAGCATTTACAATTTGACCATGAGAACTAGCGTCACAACCACGCACATTTAACATTGCAGTAACATACTCACCTTCACCTTCAGCAATTTCTTGCTCAAGTACAGGGAATGTTTGTTGAATAAATAGAGCTGTTTTTGCACCTGCGCCTTCACAGCTACCTACAGATGATATATTTGAAGATACTGCTGTAGTACCTAAATCCCAAATAATATTTGAAATTGCTGCTGCGGTTCCATTCTCTGGGAATATCATTGCGCCGATACCACAATCCTGCCAAGGGTTAACGCCCTCTTTAGCCTGTAATGGAGCAGCTATAAAAGCCCCCGCTAAAACAACTGCTGTTACTGTAGTTTTTAACATCTGTAATCCTATTTTAATTTTTTTTATTCATATAAACGAGCAGAGTATAGTGATATCGAGCTCTTTATAGATTTAAAAGAAGTTTTGATATAATACTCAAAAATGATTGACTACGATTAACGCAAAAAATCAATAACAATATTAACAGGATGTAATTACTTTTGTAAATATAATCAGTGTACTCAAACCTAAATCTCTACTCTCACTTCTTGGTTATTGTTACTTTTGGCTGATCGTTATTATGATAATCGATACTAACGATGTAGCTGCCTTTAATTGCAGGAGTGAAGCTAAAGTAATTATAGGTAGTATTGCAATCTGCTTTGACGCTTTGCCCTAACGTCAGTGATTGACCGGTTGGATCTTGTTCACTGAATCCGCAATTATAACCTGCGCTCCAATCCATATCGGCAATTTTAAATTCATACACTTTACCCGGTGTTGAAAACTTTACTTGTGCTTGATAAAGCGCAGGCGCGACTTGAGTAAATTCATATTGCTTTTCTGCATCCCATAAATTGAAGTCGCCGCGGAGGTACATTGTACGGTCAAGTTCTTGGCCTGGCAGTACATCGCTAAGATCTGGCATTTGTATTTGGCTCGAACAAGCACTCAATAAAGTAACTAGAGCCACTGTTAATATACGTTTCATAGGTATTCCCTCTAATACTAAAAAGCCAGCATAGCTGCTGGCTTTTTAAGCGAAGCTGAATTTATTTCTGTAATACAGAAATATCAGCAATATCTAAAAATAGACCACTCAGTTGACTTAGTAATGCTAAACGGTTTTGCTTAACGGCTTCATCGTCTGCCATTACCATCACGTTGTCGAAGAAGTTATCAACACTTTCACGAATACCAGCAAGCTGGGCAAGCGCTTCTTGATAGTCGCCAGCGGCGTATAACGGCGCTAATTCAGTGGCAAACTTAGCAACTTGTGCCGCTAATGCCTTTTCGGCATCATCGTTTAATAAGCTCTCGTCAACAGTGCCTTGCGTTGTAATATCATTTTTAGCCAGAATATTACTTACCCGTTTATTAGCTGCTGCAAGCGCTTCTGCGGCGTCTAATGTACGGAAGTGACTAACCGCTTTAACACGACGGTCAAAATCAACAGGCTTAGTTGGGCGACGCACTAGTACTGCTTGAATAACGTCTACTTCAATGCCTTCGTCTTGATACCAAGCGCGGAAGCGCCCTAGCATAAATTCAAATACATCGGCTGATACATTTAAGTTAGTTAGCTTATCGCCAAACAGGGTTTGTGATTTTGCGACTAGATCTAAAATATCAAGTGGTAGTTCTTTTTCTACCATGATACGCAGCGCACCAATGGCAGCACGACGAAGCGCAAATGGATCTTTATCACCCTTTGGTGCTTGGCCAATACCAAAAATACCTACTAGTGTATCGAACTTATCGGCAATCGCTACTGCGCAGCTAATTAAGTTTGTAGGTAAATTATCACCGGCAAAACGCGGCATGTATTGCTCGTTTTGGGCAATGGCAACATCTTCGGCTTCACCGTCATGGCGTGCATAGTGCATCCCCATCACACCTTGTACGTCAGTAAACTCCATCACCATTTCGGTCATTAGATCGGTTTTACTTAATAAACCAGCACGCTTAGCAAGTGTTTTATCGGCACCTAATTGCTCAGCAATGTAACCAGCAAGTTCACTAATACGCTCTGACTTATCTTTAAGCGTACCCAATTGCTGTTGGAACAATACGCTATTAAGTGACTCTAACCGGCTTTCAAGAGTTTTCTTTTTATCTGTTTCAAAGAAGAACTGCGCGTCAGCTAAACGCGGGCGCACTACTTTCTCGTTACCAGCAATAACTACGCTTGGGTTTTTACTTTCGATGTTTGAAACAAACAAAAACTTATTAAGTAGCTTGCCGTCTTGATCAAGTAATGGGAAGTATTTTTGATCGTCTTTCATAGTGTAGATCAGCGCTTCGGCTGGTACATCTAAAAACGCTTCTTCAAATGTTGCAGTAAGAGTTACTGGCCATTCAACCAATGAAGTTACTTCTTCAAGTAAATCTTCATCCATAGCTACTACTGCATTAACGGCTGTTGCTGCAGCTTCGATTTGGCTACGAATTTGTGCTTTACGCTGCTGGTAATCAGCAACAACATGTGCAGACTTAAGCACCTCAAAAACATCATCAGCGTGTTTGATTGTGATTTTTTCTGGATGATGAAAACGATGGCCTTGCAGTTGGTTACCCACTGCTTTACCAAGGACTTCGCCTTCAATTAGCTGATCGCCAAACAAAATAGTTGCGGTATGAACAGGACGAATAAATTGTGTTTTATTCGCCCCCCAACGCATTGGTTTAGGAATCGGAAGTTTAGCTAACGCTTTATTTACCGCATCAGCCATCAAGGCTGTGGTTTCTTTGCCTGCTACTTTAGCAATGTGTAACAACCATGCACCTTTATCGGTCTCGAGTGTTTGCGCTTCACTTACTTCAATACCACAACCACGAGCCCAACCCATTGCAGCTTTGGTCGGCTTGCCATCGGCATCAAATGCAGCCTTCGTTGCAGGGCCACGTTTTTCTACTTCTTTGTCTTGTTGCTGAGCTTCAAGTGCTGTTACTTGTAAACCTAAACGACGAGGAGATGCATACCAGCTTACGCCTTGGTGATTAAGCTCTAGGCTCTCAAGCTCTGCAGCTAGATTTGCAGCAAATGCTTCGGCAAGTTTACGCAATGATTTTGGTGGCAACTCTTCGGTGCCAATTTCTACTAATAAATTTTGTGCTGACATGCTTACTTATCCTTACACAACGGGAAACCAAGCGCTTCGCGTTTGTCATAATAACTTTGTGCACACGCTTTAGATAATGCACGAACGCGCAAGATATAACGCTGGCGCTCTGTCACCGAAATAGCATGACGTGCATCCAATAAGTTAAATGCGTGTGATGCTTTCATTACTTGCTCATAAGCAGGTAATGGTAAGCTTGCTTCAATTAGCTTTTGGCTCTCAGCTTCGCATTTATCAAACTGGGCAAATAAATCGTCAACATTTGCATGCTCAAAGTTATAAGTTGATTGCTCAACTTCGTTCTGATGGAATACATCACCGTAAGTAACACGGCCCATTGGGCCATCAGCCCATACTAGATCGTAGATGCTATCTACGCCTTGAATGTACATAGCTAAACGCTCAAGACCATAAGTGATCTCACCTGTAACAGGAGAGCACTCTAAGCCCCCTACTTGTTGGAAGTAGGTAAACTGGGTTACTTCCATACCGTTTAACCAGATCTCCCAACCAAGACCCCATGCGCCTAGCGTAGGTGATTCCCAGTTGTCTTCAACGAAGCGTACTTCGTCAGTAAGGGTATCAATGCCAACAGCCGCTAATGAGCCTAAATATAGCTCCTGGATGTTATCTGGTGATGGTTTTAATACGACTTGGAACTGGTAGTAATGTTGCAGGCGATTTGGATTCTCACCATAACGGCCATCGGTAGGACGACGACATGGTTGCACATACGCGCTCGACATTGGTTCAGGACCAATAGACTTTAAAAATGTTTGCGGATGAAATGTGCCTGCACCAACTTCCATATCAAGTGGCTGAATAATGACACAGCCTTGCTGTGCCCAGTAATCCTGTAAAGCCAGGATCAAACCTTGAAAGGTTTTAACGTCATATTTTTGCATATTTGGCTTTTAGTATCTGCTGTGATGTAGCGTGAAAATTACCTTCAGTATACCTTGTGCGTAGTCATGTTTTAAGCAGTTTGTGCAATTGAGAAAATAAAAAAGGAGCCTAAGGCTCCTTTTTTGTAATTACTATAATTTAATTATACGTCTAAGTTAACTACACGTAGTGCATTCGTTTCTATGAACTCACGACGCGGCTCAACTTGGTCACCCATCAAGGTTGCGAATAATTGGTCTGCACCAACAGCATCTTCAATGGTTACTTGTAACATGCGACGCGCTGAAGGATCCATGGTAGTTTCCCACAGCTGACTTGGATTCATCTCACCTAGTCCTTTATAGCGCTGGATATATAGCCCACGCTTAGATTCTGCGATCAACCATTCCAATGCATCCACAAAGTTATCAACAGCTAGTGTCTTCTCTCCACGTTGAATATAAGCACCTTCACTTAAGATATTGGCAATGTTAGTACCAGTTACTGCGATGCGTTTATAATCACGTGAAGAGATAAAATCATGGCTCAGTACGTGTGCCTTATCAACACCGTGTTGGCGAATATTGATAACTGGGTAATATAAGTTACGCTCAGTATCATGCTCTGTTGCAGCAGCGAAGATAGTTGCATCTTCATCACGTGCGACTAAGTCATCGACTAACGTTTTGGTCCACTCGATTACTTTAGCTTCATCGGCTAAATCAGTTTCGTTTAGTTCTGTTTGATAGATCAAACGTTCCATAACCGTATTCGGGTATTTACGTTTTAAGCGCTCAATAACTTTAACGGTGTTTTGATAATCATGAACAATAGCCTCTAAAGCTTCACCTTCAAGTGCAGATGTATCAGCACCGGTATAAAGTGCAGCACCATTTAATGCTAATGAAGTTAGGTATTCGACAAGTGCTGGATCATCTTTAATATAGCGCTCTTGTTTACCTTTTTTCACTTTATAAAGTGGTGGTTGAGCAATATAGATATAACCACGTTCAACGATTTCTGGCATTTGACGGTAGAAAAAGGTCAATAGTAACGTACGAATGTGCGAACCATCGACGTCAGCATCGGTCATGATAATGATGCGGTGATAGCGTAATTTTTCAGGGTTATACTCATCGCGACCAATACCACAACCAAGGGCTGTAATTAACGTGGCAACTTCTTGTGAAGATAACATCTTATCAAAACGCGCTTTCTCTACGTTTAGTATTTTACCTTTAAGCGGAAGAATCGCTTGATTCTTACGGTTACGACCCTGCTTAGCTGATCCGCCAGCAGAGTCCCCTTCCACTATATATAGTTCAGACAGGGCTGGATCTTTTTCTTGGCAATCCGCTAACTTACCAGGTAAACCTGCTAAGTCCATTGCGCCTTTACGACGAGTCATTTCACGGGCTTTACGCGCCGCTTCACGAGCACGAGAAGCATCAATGATTTTACCAACAACTATTTTTGCATCTACTGGATTTTCTAATAAGAATTCAGTGAATTTCTCAGCCATTGCTTGTTCTACAGCTGATTTAACTTCGCTTGAAACTAGCTTATCTTTGGTTTGTGATGAGAACTTAGGATCAGGAACTTTAACACTAACAACTGCAGTTAAGCCTTCACGGGCATCATCGCCTGTTGCATTACTGGTTGTTTTAGCTTTTTTGTTAAAGCCTTCTTTTTCCATATAGTTGTTAAGTGTACGAGTTAGCGCAGATCTAAAACCGGCTAAGTGAGTACCACCATCCCGTTGTGGAATGTTGTTTGTAAAACAGTAAATGTTTTCTTGGTAAGCATCATTCCACTGCATTGATACTTCAACGCTAATACCATCTTCTTCACGTTCATGAGTAAAGTGGAATACACCTTTATGAATAGGTGTTTTATTACGGTTTAAATACTCAACGAAGGCACGAATACCCCCTTCATATTTAAAGTGGTCAGTTTTATTTTCTTCGCGTTCATCATTTAAAATAATACTCACACCTGAATTCAGGAATGACAACTCGCGTAAGCGCTTAGCTAAAATATCGTAATGGAAATCTAAGTTTGTGAAAGTCTCACCACTTGGCCAAAAACGAAGTTCAGTACCTGTGGTTTCTGATTCGCCAATTACAGCTAGTGGCGCATCAGGAACCCCCATAGTGTAAAATTGCTCATGTAGCTTGCCTTCACGGCGAACTGTTAGCTTTAATTTTTCTGAAAGCGCATTTACTACTGAAACACCAACACCGTGTAAGCCGCCTGATACTTTATATGAGTTATCATCAAACTTACCACCAGCATGTAGTACTGTCATAATTACTTCAGCTGCTGATACGCCTTCTTCTTCATGAATTGAAGTTGGAATACCACGGCCGTTATCTCGAACAGAGACAGAACCATCTAAATGAATTGTGACATAGATGTCATCACAGTGACCTGCTAAGGCTTCATCGATAGAGTTATCAACGACCTCAAACACCATATGGTGTAAGCCTGTGCCATCATCGGTGTCCCCTATATACATTCCAGGACGCTTTCTTACTGCGTCTAATCCTTTTAGTACTTTAATACTCGACGAATCGTAATTCTCAGACATGGTTAATCCCACTTATCTTGTTATTAGGTTGCCATGTTTCACGTGGAACATTTGTAGTTCTCGTTGCATGGGTTCCACCACAGCAGAAATACTTTCAGATTGAATTGTAGAGATAAATATTTGAGAGCTACAGTGCGACAACAACTGTCCTACTTTCTCTTTCGTATCTTCCCCTAACTCTGAAGGTAGATCATCTATTAGCAATATTGATTGCTTTTCTGTCTCTGACTCAATCAAACTATTTTGCGTTACTTTTAACGCATAAAGCAATAGTTTCAATTGACCGCGTGAAAAGGTGTTTTCCACACTATTGCCAGCGACACTAAAACTGAAATCAGCTTTATGCGGCCCTTTATTTGTAAAACCTTGGCGACTATCACGCTCAAAGCTTTGTTCGAGAGCGTCGGCTAGAGATTCATTTTCTTTCCAACCAGCATAAAAACTTATTTCTAAATCGCGTATAAGCGTTAATTCTGCACACATTTTATCAAAAAATTGCTGCTTAAACCTACTTATATACGCAATTCGTAAATTATTTATTTGGTCTGCCAGTCTAACAAATTCTTTATCCCAAAACTTGATTTGATCAAAATAATTCTTAGGCTTACTTTTCAATAATGCATTACGTTGCTTTAATACTTTATTGAAAGATTGCCACAAATAAAAAAAGTCTTGTTCCACGTGGAACAATCCTAAATCTAAAAATTTTCGGCGTTCTTTTGGACCTCCAAAAAACAACGAATAGCTTTCAGGGGTGATCACTTGTACTGGCATTAACTGGGCAAGTTCAGACACTCGACGACTAGACTTACCCTGTATTTTTAATTCGGTCTCACCACTTAAAGTCTTACTAATACCGATTGGAATTGATAAGTTATAAAGTGATTTACGACCATGAATGGTGAATTTTTCTTTATGGTGCGTAATGATACTTTTGTGTTTTGGGGTACGGAAAGACTTGCCATGAGAAAGGTAATAAATAGCCTCAAGAAGGCTGGTTTTGCCACTGCCATTTTCACCATAAATTATGTTAATACCATTCACTGGCTCTACAGTGAGTGCCTCAATATTCCGAAAATTATTGAGGCTCAAATGACTTAAACTCATAGTGCCTTATAAGCGCATTGGCATAACAACGTACATGGCTTCTTCATCGCCAGCACCTTCTATCAATGCACTACTATTTGAATCAGCAAGCGTAAATAAAACGTCTTCTGTTTTTAATGTATTTAATACATCTAAAACATACGATACGTTAAAGCCAATTTCTAAGTCATCACCTTGATAGCTCACTTCAACCACTTCCTCAGCTTGCTCTTGCTCTGGGTTGTTGGCGGTAATTTTTAATAGTCCGTTCGATAAGTTTAACCGTACACCTCTAAACTTCTCGTTCGATAAAATAGATACCCGTTGAAACGCACTGCGTAACCATTCACGATTTGCGGTAATAACTTTATCACCACCACGTGGCAATACTCGGCGGTAATCAGGAAAACGCCCATCAACTAATTTACTCGTAAAAGTAAACTCTGTATCTAAAATACGAATATGATTTGCACCAAATTGAATTGTCACCAACTCATCATCAGCAACCATTAGACGCATAATTTCTTGTACGCCTTTACGCGGAATTATTAGCTGACGTTGAGTGTTTAACGATTGCGTTAATTGTTTTTGCGCAATTGCTAAACGGTGACCATCAGTAGCCACTGTTTTTATATCAGTATTATCTACTTCAAACGACATACCATTTAAGTAATAGCGTACGTCTTGATTGGCCATCGAAAAGTGGGTGCTTTCAAGTAACTTTCGCAGTTCTAAGCGCGTTAGTTGAAATTCAACTTCACCATCCCACTGCTCAAGATTAGGAAAGTCTTCCGCAGCGAGTGTAGTTAATGAAAAGCGGCTTTTTCCACTGGTCAGTAATAGTTGGTGATCTTGACTGCTCAACGTTAAATCTGAACCGTCTGGCAGACTTTTACAAATATCGAGTAATTTTTTAGCTGGCAAAGTCAATTTTGCATCAGCGGTATCATCGCCAACAAAAACCTTTGCGACAAGTTCAATTTCAAGGTCTGTGCCTGTCATTGAAAGTTCGCCATTTTCAACCTCTAACAAAACGTTAGATAAGATAGGCAAGGTATGCTTGCGCTCAATTGCGCCAGATACTTGCACCAAAGGTTTTAAAAATTGTTCTCTTGATATAGTTATTTGCATAATAAAGTCAGCCCTAAGATGACAATGTTCTTATTAGGTTTTGATAATCTTCTTTCACTTCGTGGCTTTCATCACGTAGTGATTTAATCTTTCTGCACGCATGCAATACTGTAGTGTGGTCGCGGCCACCAAAGGCATCACCAATTTCAGGTAAGCTGTGATTGGTAAGTTCTTTAGACAATGCCATAGCAACTTGACGAGGTCTTGCGATAGAGCGGCTGCGGCGCTTAGATAGCAGGTCTGAGACGCGAATACGATAATATTCAGCAACCGTACGTTGAATATTGTCTATCGTGACCAGTTTGTCCTGCAAAGCGAGTAAGTCACGTAATGCTTCTTTTACAAAATCGATCGAAATTGGTCGACCAGTAAAGTTTGCATTAGCAATCACACGATTAAGCGCGCCCTCTAACTCACGCACATTTGAACGTAATTTTTTAGCGATAAAAAAGGCCACTTCGTGAGGTAAATTAATTTTACTCTGCTGGGCTTTTTTCATCAAAATAGCCACTCGCGTTTCAAGCTCTGGCGGCTCAATCGCGATGGTTAAACCCCAACCAAAACGTGATTTAAGGCGATCTTCAACCCCTTCAATCTCTTTTGGATAACGATCTGAGGTTAAAATAATTTGTTGGTTACCTTCAAGTAATGCATTGAAAGTATGAAAGAATTCTTCTTGTGAACGTTCTTTGTTAGCAAAAAACTGAATATCATCGATCATTAAAGCATCAACACTGCGGTAATAACGCTTAAATTCTTCAATAGCATTATTTTGCAGGGCTTTAACCATATCTTGCACAAAGCGTTCTGAGTGCATATAAACAATTTTTGCATCTGGCTTATTTGCCATAATACCATTGCCAACCGCATGTAATAAATGCGTTTTACCTAAACCCGTTCCACCATATATAAATACCGGGTTAAAGGCAGCACCAGGATTATCCGCAACTTGCGTCGCAGCAGCTTTTGCTAACTGGTTAGATTTACCTTCAACAAAACTATCAAAGGTGTAGTTTTCTTTAATGTTTGATTTGTAACCAGACTTAGGAGCAGGCTCAACCACAGCTTTAGCTGCTTTTGGTTGCTGCTTTGCTGCCGGCTGATTCATCGGGGTCGCAGAGCCAGTTGTTGCAGGCGCGATCACTTGCGCATTGTGGATTGGCTTGCTACCTACATCAAAGCGTAACTCTGGCGCTTCATCCTTACAAATCTCAACAAGTAATTCATTAATTCGGTTTAAGTACTTTTCTCTTACCCAATCAAGCACAAAGCGATTAGGTGCATAAATCGTCAGGGTATCTTCGGTACTTTCTGCTTGTAGTGGTCTTACCCACATACTGAACTGCTGCGAAGGCAGTTCATCTTGCAATACATATAAACAACTTTGCCAAACCGACAGATACACAGTTAAACTCCCAAAGACTTAGTATTTATTCCCGGTCATCTTTAGTGGCCGGAAATCATACATTTATTACTATTATTTAGGCAATTTATTAACCCAAGACCGAGTATTATGAATGCACTTTATCCACAAGTACAAGATTGATTTTTTTGAAAAATATGATCTGGCTAAAAAAAACAAGCAAGACGTTGATTTTTAATAGCAATTATTTTTAACTTCAAAGTATGATCATAGCAAAAAAGGGCTTGGATCGCGATCAAATTATGTGATCTATTTTACTTACCCCAAGCTTTTATGCACTTTTTATACAGAGCCTGTGGAAAACTTCTTTAATATAAGGATCCTAGCAGATCCTGCCAACAGATCTATTATCACCCCTCTATTATAAATGCGATTATGGTTGACTTTAAGGCACTTCATCGATAATATCTCGCGCTCGCAATGGCACCTGTGCCAGGATCGCGACCTGCATAGGATGTTTTAACCTTTAACCGATCGGATGGAATTGTTATGAAAAGAACTTTTCAACCTAGCGTTTTAAAACGCAAACGTGCACACGGTTTCCGTGCTCGCATGGCAACTGTAAATGGCCGTAAAGTATTAGCTCGTCGCCGCGCTAAAGGCCGCAAAGTTCTTTCTGCTTAATATATAAGTGGAAGACTTTAACTTTGGCAGGGAGTTACGTCTGTTAACTCCCTCGCATTACTCTCGCATCTTTAATGAACCCGCTCGGGCCGCAACTCCTTTCTTTACCTTATTAGCAAAACCCAATGACCAAGCAAAACCTCGCTTAGGACTCACTGTCGCTAAAAAACGGGTTAAAAAAGCTTGCCAACGAAACCGTATTAAACGTCTTGCTCGCGAAAGTTTTCGTTTAAACCAACACACTATTGATAATGTCGATATTGTGCTGATGGTTAAAAGTGGTATTGATGAACAGTCAAATGAAGAGCTAACTAAACAACTCACTAAATTATGGCGCAAGATTAACGAACGCTGTAAACCTGGTGCACCAAAACCACCGCCGTTTAAAAAACGCCCCAACAAATCGGCTAAATCCAATAAACAGAGCCAATAGCAATAGAATTACATGGTTAATTAAGGTATCTTTAGCTCACCTTTTAATCATGCATTTAAAATTCCATTTTGGGCGTTTAAATTCATGGTATCCATTCACTAAATATTACGCAGAGGCTTGAACATCATGAGGTTACTAAAACCACTTGTTGCTTTTCCTAAGCGCTGTTTAGTGTTATTAATTCGTGGTTATCAAAAGTGGATTAGTCCGCTGTTAGGTCCGCATTGTCGCTTTAATCCAACCTGCTCTAGTTATGCTATTCAAGCAATTAATTTGCATGGATCTGTAAAAGGGAGTTGGTTAGCGGTTAAACGCATATTAAAATGTCATCCTTTACATTCAGGTGGGGATGATCCCGTACCTGAAAAATTAACCCATATTAACCACCAACACGAGAAATAAGAGCTGTTATGGAATCGCAACGCACGTTTTTATTCATCGGCCTGATGCTTGTATCGTTTTTATTGTTCCAAGAGTGGAATAAAGACTACAACGCACCAAAAGTCGATCCTAGTGCCAACACACAAACACTACAAACTAATTCCCCTGACTCTGATGATTATGTTCCATCATCAACCGATGGTGAATTACCTACTGCAGCAACAACCGCGAAACGTTCAGTTATTGAAATTACGACTGACGTATTCAAAGTTAAAATTGACACCCGTGGTGGTGATATTGTTGAAGCTGACTTACTGCAATACGAAGAAACAAAAGGCAGCGAAACGCCTTATATGTTACTTGGTGAGTTTGATGGTAAACAATATTTCTCTCAAAGTGGTTTAATAGGCTTAAATGGCCCAGATGCATCTGCAGAAGGTCGCCCGGTTTATCACTCTGAGCAAAAAACATTTGCTTTAACAGGTGACGAACTTCGCGTACCACTTACATTTACTGATAGCAAAGGTGTTAGTTTTACTAAAACGTATGTATTCAAAAAAGGTCAATACGATGTTGCTTTAGAATACTCAGTAAATAACACCACCGCAGAGCCAATTCAAGTACAGCTGTATACGCAAGTAAAACGCACAGTACAAGATAAAGGCAGCTTAGTTGACCAAAACTACTTAGGTGCTGCCTATGGTTCTGCTGAGGAAAAGTACGAGAAATATAGCTTTTCTGATATGGCCGACAAAAACCTTAGCATTAATACGCAAGGTGGTTATATTGCTTTTATTCAGCACTACTTTGTAAGTGCGTGGGTTCCTTCGCAAGAACAGCAAAATACCCTTTACAGCTTAATTGCTAAAGGCAACGCAGCAATTATTGGTGCTAAAGGTGAGCCGATAAATGTACAAGCAAACCAACAAGCAACTCTTGGTGCAACTTACTATATGGGCCCTAAAGAGTCGGATATACTTGAAGCTATTCATCCGAACTTAGATTTAACTGTCGATTACGGTTGGTTATGGTTTATCTCACAGCCGTTATTTATACTATTAAAATGGCTACATAGCATACTAGGTAACTGGGGTGTGGCAATTATCGCCATTACTGTGATTGTTAAATCAGCAATGTACCCACTTACCAAAGCGCAATATACGTCAATGGCGAAGATGCGTGCCCTACAGCCTAAAATGGCTGCATTAAAAGAAAAGTTTGGTGATGACCGTCAAAAATTCGGCCAAGCAACCATGGAAATGTACCGCAAAGAGAAAGTAAACCCTATGGGTGGCTGTTTCCCTATTTTGCTGCAAATGCCAATTTTCTTAGCGCTATTTTATGTATTCTTAGAATCAACAGAACTGCGTCATGCTGAATTTATTTTTTGGTTAACTGACTTATCTGCGAAAGACCCATACTACGTACTACCAATCTTATTTGGTGCCAGTATGTTTATTACGCAAAAGCTACAACCAATGACGGTAACTGATCCGATGCAACAAAAGATGATGACCTTTATGCCGGTTATCTTCTCAGTGTTCTTCCTTTGGTTCCCATCTGGTCTAGTACTTTACTGGTTAGTATCAAACCTTATCTCTATCGCACAGATGCTGATCATCTATCGCGGTATGGAAAAGCAAGGAATAAAAGTCAGGGGCTAATTTGCTCAGTTACTTAAATTAAGGCGACCATTGGTCGCCTTTTTTATTGCCCGCTATTCGCCAGTCATAACTGCATAGGTTACAATACGCCCATACCATTACTCTTTAAGTTGGCAAATTATTAGCATGATCAATCAAGACACAATTGCAGCACAAGCAACCGCACCTGGTCGTGGTGGCGTTGGTATTATTCGCGTTTCTGGCAGTTTAGTAAAAACCGTCGCCGAACAGATTATTGGTCGTTGCCCTAAGGTGCGTTACGCCGATTACGTGCCATTTAACAGTCTTGCTGGCGAGCAACTTGATCAAGGTATTGCTATTTATTTTGCCGGGCCAAACTCTTTCACTGGCGAAGATGTACTTGAACTACAAGGCCATGGCGGTCCTGTAGTACTGGATATGCTACTTAAAGAAATTAGCCAAATTGAAGGTGTACGATTAGCAAAGCCAGGCGAGTTTTCTGAGCGCGCCTTTATGAACGACAAAATGGACTTAACCCAAGCAGAAGCAATTGCTGACTTAATTAATGCCACTTCAGAACAAGCAGCCAAAAGCGCCTTACAATCACTCCAGGGCGAGTTCTCTAAGCACATTGATACCTTAGTTGAAAAAGTCATTCACTTGCGTATGTACGTTGAAGCGGCCATTGATTTTCCCGATGAGGAAATAGACTTTTTATCTGACGGTAAAGTCTCTGGTGATCTAAATGCCATTATCACCCAGCTAAGCAATGTGACCAACCAAGCAAAACAAGGCAGCATCATGCGTGAAGGTATGCGCGTAGTAATTGCTGGGCGCCCTAACGCAGGCAAATCTAGTTTACTAAATGCACTTGCAGGGCGTGAAGCTGCTATTGTTACTGAAATTGCCGGCACCACCCGTGACGTACTACGAGAACACATTCACATTGATGGCATGCCGCTACATATTATAGATACTGCAGGCCTGCGTGAAAGCCCAGATCGCGTTGAGCAAATAGGCATTGAACGCGCATGGGATGAAATAAAACAAGCCGATCGCGTGTTGTTTATGCTTGATGGCACTGATACCAAAGACACTGACCCGCATGCTATTTGGCCAGAGTTTATGGCCAAACTACCTGCCGGTATGGGCGTAACCGTGATCAGAAATAAAGCCGATTTATCGGGTGACGAAGTAGGTATGAGCGAAAACCAGCAATATCCAGTGATCAGCTTAAGTGCTAAAAATGCTGATGGTATAGAGTTAGTTCGTACTCACTTAAAAGCATGTATAGGTTTTCAGGGAGCTACCGAAGGCGGCTTTATGGCCCGTCGTCGTCACTTAGATGCACTCGATAGCGCAGCTCATCATTTACAAACTGGCAAAGACCAATTAGAGATGCATATTGCCGGTGAGATCCTAGCTGAAGAACTACGTTTAACACAAAACTACTTAAACGAGATCACCGGTGAATTTACCTCTGACGATCTACTTGGCAAAATTTTCAGCTCGTTTTGTATCGGTAAATAATTAAAAACTAAGGGTGCTTATATAAGCACTCTTAGTCCCCTTCAAAAACCAGTATATTATTATACCAATCGACTTAAATATTTAACCATTCTAGCGAGCTACATAAAGCGCTAACTGCGTTATAATTTTTTCAAGTAGAACAACTACATGTCAAAATTTACGCCTTGTTATCACTATATTTATCTGTCGCTATAAATGGTCAGTAACTTTACACGATTGGTATTAGCTGTATTCAATAAAAAATACAAGTCGTTATTTAATAACCAGACTTGACCAACCGCTCCAAATTATCCGTCGCTATCACTGCCTTTTAGGTTTTTACAACGAGCTTAAAATTTACGTTCAGTGCCGAATTTGGCCAGCGTAGTCACCGTAATCTTTTTATAGTCATAATGAAATTCACTTTTGAGATCATTATGAATAAATACCAAACCTTTCATCAATTACATAAACAAGAGCAATTATTTTTATTACCAAATGCGTGGGATCCATTAAGCGCTCGTATATTAGCTGATGCTGGTTTTGCTGCTATCGCCACAACAAGTTGGGGGATGGCCCAATCTCGAGGTCAAGAAGATGGCGAACAATGCTCATTTGAGGAGTTTATAAGTCAGCTAAAACCAATAATCGATGCTGTTAATATTGCTGTTTCCATGGATATTGAATCAGGTTACAGTAATGACGTAAGCACTATTTGTCAGCATGTTTTGGCCGTAGCCAAATTAGGTGCTGTCGGTATTAATATTGAGGATTCAGATAAAAAAACAGCTCAGTTAAGCTCCCTAGAACACCAAGTAGAGATCCTTAAAGCGATTAAAAACACACTTAAAAAGTATGGTTTTTCACAGCTATTTATCAATGCTAGAACTGATTGCTACAGCCAAAATATGGATTCTCTTGAACATGTAATAACTCGATCTTTGGCTTATCAAGATGCTGGCGTTGATGGTATTTTTATCCCTGGATTATCCGATTTAACAGCAATAAAGCAAATAACAACGACACTTAAGGTGCCACTTAACGTGATGGCACAGCCATTAAAAAGTGATTTTCTTTGCGATAATAGTAGTAATAGCAGTTCATTATTTGCACATGGCGTGCAAAGATATACGCTTGGTAATGCACTATTTGATGCCACAAAAGCCTATATTTTTACCGCTAGCAGTACTTTTAATAGCACAAAAAGTAGCGATCATTTATTCTAATCGGAGTTTTAAAAGCTATTTATACAAAATTAAAATCATAATTAGTGATAAAAATAGTAACTAATTTAGAAATTGATCAGCACAAGCTCAAATTGTTATCCACAATTTGGGCTTTTTTGATCATTTTTAACTGAGAGGCATATAAAAAGTACTCAATTTATTAGCTCAAACAGTATAAATCGAGCAATAAACCCACTAAATCAACTTTAATTGCCACTAATTACTTATTTAGCACCCTACTTGAAATATTTTTTGGCATTTCATAAATTAATTTATAGCCAAAACGATCGTTATCAACAGGCGATCTATCCACATTCTGATCACTCGTTTTAAAACTCTTAATGAAACGAAAATTCACCACTCATAAAACGTAAAATCAATATCTTAGTAAAATAAAAATAAGATCTTATGTTGTTACTACCCAGCTTTCCCACTTTTTATCAACAGCTTGATCAGAAGATTACATATTGGAATACTTTATTTTATTTATATATATCAAATAATTACGAATTAAAAATAAGAAACATCAAAAATCGTACTTTAAATACTTATACAAACTTCCATTCAAGGCTTTACTGCTGAGTAAACTCAGTTATCATAAGCCTATAAGTAAGCAGTTGTGTGATCAAATAGAATTATGAACTCCGTTAATATCATTATAGGCAGCCAAATGGGATCTGCTGAGTATGTAGGTGAGCAACTAGCAGAGCAGTTAGTTACTCAAGGGATCACTACAGAAGTTCATGATCAACCTAACTTTTCACAGATAAACCAAGAAAATACTATCTGGTTATTGTGTACTTCTACTTATGGTGCTGGTGATTACCCTGAGAACCTTTTATCCTTTGTTGAAGATATTAATCAAGTCAATGATTTAAAAGGATTAAAGTTTAGTGTTATTGGCTTAGGTGACACTAGTTATGATACCTATAACCTCGCTGGCCGTAATCTAGAACAACTTTTAGTAAGTAAAGGCGCGCAATGTATAGCAGAGCGCTTAGAGTTGAATATTCTTGATGAAGAACTACCAGAAGACACCGCATTAGCTTGGTTACCAAGCTGGATCGAGCAAATAAACCGTATTTAATTAAGATCACAGTTTAGATCCAAATTTAAAGTTACCCACAATTTACTGAGTATTTAGATCAGATTGTGGATAAGCTATGATCTAACTGCGTTTTAAGACTATGTTATCCATTGGATAAGATCTGATCCAATACCCCCTGTGCATAAAGAGCCTTTTTGATCAGAGCTTATAATCAGTTAGATCCGATCATATTAACACCTTTAGATCCGATCTAACTTTATGTTTTAATAAGTAAACTAAACCTTATCAACAGAAATCATGCTCAGTAGTAGTAACAGTAATAAAAGATCTCTTTAAAAGATCCTTTATATTATTAGAGATCATTTACTTAGATCTTGGCCACAGTTTAATCATTTATCTTCTGTAAATTTATAGGTAGAATACGCTCCCCCTTGAAAGTTTGCTGGTTGATTAAGTAGGATCCCGAAATGATTTTTCACGAAAATTTTGATGTTATTGTTGTTGGTGGTGGACATGCAGGTACAGAAGCTGCGTTAGCTGCTGCACGTATGGGTATGAATACCCTACTGCTGACTCACAATATGGATACCCTTGGTCAGATGTCATGTAACCCAGCAATTGGTGGTATTGGCAAAGGTCATTTGGTTAAAGAAATTGATGCACTAGGTGGTGCAATGGCCCAAGCAATTGATAAAGGCGGTATTCAATTCCGTACTTTAAATTCTTCAAAGGGACCTGCAGTAAGAGCTACTCGTGCACAAGCAGATCGCGCTTTATATAAAGCTGCTATTCAAGATATTTTACAACACCAAGATAACCTGAAGATCTTTCAGCAATCATGTGATGATCTGATTGTTGAAAATAATAAAGTAACCGGTGTTGTTACTCAAATGGGACTGCGTTTTAGCGCACCTTCTGTGGTATTAACCGTAGGCACTTTCCTTGGTGGCCAAATTCACATTGGCTTAGAAAACTTCAAAGGTGGTCGCGCTGGTGATCCACCTTCAATCGCATTAGCAAATCGTTTACGTGAATTACCATTTCGTGTTGATCGCTTAAAAACTGGAACGCCACCACGTATTGATGCCCGTACAGTTGATTTTAGTAAAATGGAACAACAACCTGGTGATGCTATAACACCGGTGTTTTCATTTATGGGTAAGCAGTTAGATCATCCACAACAAATTTCTTGCTTCATCACATACACCAATGAAAAAACTCATGATGTGATCCGCAATAATTTACATCGTTCACCTATGTACTCAGGTGTTATTGAAGGGATTGGTCCACGTTACTGTCCTTCTATTGAAGATAAAATTGTTCGCTTTGCAGATAAAGACAAACATCAAATTTTTGTTGAGCCTGAAGGCCTAACATCTTATGAGCTTTATCCAAATGGTATTTCAACTAGTTTGCCATTTGATGTGCAATTAGAGATTGTGCAATCAATCACTGGCTTTGAAAATGCACATATTTGCCGTCCAGGCTATGCTATCGAGTACGACTTTTTTGATCCACGCGATTTAAAGAAATCATTAGAGACCAAATTTATTGATGGTTTGTTCTTTGCTGGACAGATCAATGGCACTACAGGCTATGAAGAAGCCGGTGCACAAGGCTTAATTGCCGGTATGAATGCAGCATTGCAAGTGCAAGGTAAAGAGCCTTGGACACCGCGCCGTGATGAAGCTTATGTCGGTGTATTAATCGACGATTTAACTACACTAGGTACCAAAGAACCGTACCGTATGTTTACTAGTCGTGCTGAATACCGTTTGTTACTACGTGAAGACAACGCTGATATTCGTTTAACAGCAAAAGGTCGTGAACTTGGTTTAGTTAACGATGAGCGCTGGCAAGCATTTAATGAAAAAATGGATATCATTGCAAAAGAATCTCAACGGATCAAAGAAACTTGGATCCATAAAGATCACGCTGTAATTGATCAAGTTAATGGTTTACTTAAAACACCATTAACCCGAGAAGCAAGTTTAGAAGAATTATTACGTCGCCCTGAGATCCGTTATAACGATCTAATGGCGATCGAAGGATTAGGATCTGAGTTTGATCATGCAACAGCGTTAGAGCAAGTTGAGATCCACACTAAGTACGCAGGTTATATTGCTCGTCAGCAAGAAGAGATCAATAAGCAACTTCGTCATGAGTTAACTATTTTGCCTAAAGATTATGATTACTCGATCGTATCGGGTCTATCAAATGAAGTGGTTGCTAAATTAACTGAGGCGCGTCCTGATACAATCGGTCAAGCATCACGTATTTCAGGTATCACGCCTGCTGCTATTTCGCTATTATTAGTTTATCTGAAGAAGCAAGGCTTACTACGTAAAATTGCGTAGTCATTAAGGAATACTGTGTTACAGCAACAATTAACTACTTTGTTAGCGCAAACTGATATTGCGCTAACTGAAAAACAACAGCAACAATTGGTTCAATATGTTGAGTTACTCAACAAATGGAACAAAGCTTATAATTTAACCTCAGTGCGTTTACCTGAGGATATGATGATTAAGCATATTATGGATAGCTTAGTTGTTGCACCTCACCTACCCGGTCATCATTATATTGATGTTGGTACGGGTCCTGGCCTTCCGGGTATCGTATTAGCTATTGCATTACCTGATACACAATTTATTTTATTAGATAGTTTAGGTAAACGCGTGCGTTTTTTAATGCAGGTAAAACATGAGCTAGGTCTGAAAAATGTAACCCCGGTGCAGTCTAGAGTTGAAGATTATCAACCAAGTGTTAAATTAGATGGTGTATTGAGTCGTGCTTTTGCATCTTTACAAGATATGGTTGACTGGTGTTCGCACTTGATTGATCATTCAGGTAAGTTTATTGCCTTAAAAGGCGTATTTCCAAGTGAAGAGCTAGAATCTTTACCAGCAGGTGTTAAGTTCGAGCAAAAAATCACCTTGGAAGTACCAAAATTAGATGCGCAAAGACATTTAATTATTCTTTCTAAAGACTAGGGATCAGAGATACTGTGGCAAAAGTCATCGCAATAGCAAACCAAAAAGGTGGTGTGGGTAAAACCACCACAGCAGTTAATCTCGCGGCATCAATGGCTGCAACTAAACGTAAAGTGTTGCTTATTGATCTCGATCCGCAAGGCAATGCAACCATGGGTAGCGGCGTAGACAAATACGGCGATGTGGCAACAATTTATGATTTATTAATCGAAGATAAACCAATTGAAGAAGTTGTTACTAAAGAAACCTCTGGTGAATATCATTTAATTGCTGCCAATGGTGATGTTACCGCCGCCGAAGTTAAACTGATGGAGCTTTATGCTCGAGAAGTACGACTTCGCAATGCCCTTGAAAAAATATCTGATCAATATGAATTTATTTTTATCGACTGCCCACCATCGCTGAACATGCTTACGGTGAATGCAATGGCGGCCGCGGATTCAATTTTAGTGCCTATGCAATGTGAATATTATGCGCTTGAAGGCTTAACCGCATTAATGGACACAATTACGCAATTAGCCAAGTTAGTTAATCCAAAACTACAGATTGAAGGGATTTTACGTACTATGTACGATCCGCGTAATCGTTTGGCCAATGATGTATCTGAGCAGCTTAAACAACATTTTGGCGATAAAGTATACCGCACCGTGATCCCACGTAATGTACGTTTAGCTGAAGCGCCGAGTTTTGGTGCACCCGCAATGTATTATGACCGGGCATCAAGTGGCGCTAAAGCGTATTTAGCACTTGCCGGTGAAATGTTACGCAGAAAAGAAAAAATATCCCCAATCGTCGCCTAACTTGAGGTAAAAAGAACATGTCTGCTAAAAAACGCGGTTTAGGCCGAGGACTCGATGCTTTATTAAGCTCGTCAAAACCAGCACCGAGTGCCCGCACTGAACAACCCAACGTGAGTGAGCAGGATGTAATTATTCAGCCAACCAGTAGTGAACTGCAAAAGCTACCGATTGAGTTTTTACACTCAGGTAAATATCAGCCACGTAAAGACATGTCCGAAGAAGCGCTTGAAGAGCTAGCAAGCTCAATTCGATCGCAAGGGATTATTCAGCCAATTGTAGTTCGTCCAGTAGCAGAAAACAGTTATGAGATAATTGCTGGTGAACGTCGCTGGCGTGCTGCACAAATAGCTAAGCTAGACGTAGTACCATGTATCATTAAAGATGTGCCTGATGAAGCTGCGGTGGCCATCGCATTGATTGAAAATATTCAACGCGAAGATCTAAATGCCATGGAAGAAGCGGTTGCATTGCACCGTTTGTTAACTGAGTTTGAATTAACTCACCAACAAGTGGCAGATGCCGTAGGCAAATCACGCACGACGGTAACTAATTTATTACGACTAAATAACCTTAATGATGATGTTAAAATATTGTTGGAACATGGCGATATTGAAATGGGTCATGCGCGTTGTTTATTAGCCCTTGAAGGTGAAGCACAATCTGATGCTGCTCGACTGGCTGTAGCAAAGGCTTTAACTGTACGCGAAACAGAAAAATTAGTTCGTTCAATTATTGAACCTGCCCCTAAAAAAGAAACTTTCGAAAAAGATCCAGATGTCAAACAGTTAGAACAACAGTTAGCCGAAAACTTGGGTGCTAAAGTTGAAATTAACTACAACAAAAAAGGCAAAGGAAACTTAGTTATTTCGTATACTAACTTAGAAGAGTTAGATGGAATTTTAAGCCGTATAAATGCAGAGAATTCCGAGCATTAATAAATATCATGTCCAAAAAGAGACATTCGTCGCAAATTTGCACCACAATACACCGACTCAAGTTGCAAAACTGGTAGGAATCAGTATAATTTCGCCAGTTTTCATGCCCTGACAATTAGATTGCCACTAAGGTTAACTAAACGTGACAAATAAGTTAGCGAGGCCATATCGGCTTGCCGCATTAAAATTAATATGTCTTCAGGGTGTTGTAGCATTAGTTGCTGCTGTAATCATTTTTGTTGGTTGGGGAGTAGATGCCGGCCTTTCAGCTATCGCTGGAGGCACTGTAGCGGTGCTCCCTAATTTTGTATTTGTTATCTATGCATTCCGTTATATGGGTGCTAGTAAAGCAAAACAAGTGTTTGCCTCGTTTAAACGCGGCAACGGATTAAAATTTTTGCTAACAATCTTTTTGTTTGCGCTGATATTTAAACTGTATCCGGTAATCTTTTTGCCATTTTTTTGTAGTTTTATATTAGTGATGTTCGTTGGATTGTTCGCGCCAGTTTTTTTTAATCATTAACTTTTGGGATATAACATGGCTGCAGGTGAAGAGCTAACTCTAACGGGTTACATCAAGCACCACCTAACCAACGGTCAGGTGCGTCTATCCGACGACCCTAACAATTGGTGGATGGTACTTAATGTCGATACCCTCGCATGGTCTATCGGTTTAGGATTGATCTTTCTATGGATCTTCAAGCGCGCTGCGAATAAAGCAACGCTTGGTGTTCCTGGTAAATTTCAGTGCTTTATCGAGATGGTCGTAGAATTCGTTGACTCTAACGTGAAAGATACCTTTCACGGTAAAAGTAAACTAATTGCCCCTCTTGCTCTGACAATTTTTGTCTGGGTATTCTTGATGAACTTAATGGATTTAATACCTGTTGACTTCCTACCAACTGCTGCGGCATTGATTAGTGGTGAGTCTTGGGATGTTATTTCAAGCGGTCAATCGCATACTTATATGAAAGTGGTACCTACAACCGATCTTAACTTAACGTTAGCAATGGGTTTAGGTGTATTCGCACTTATCATCTTTTATTCGATTCGCGTTAAAGGCGTTATGGGTTTTGTTAAAGAACTTACATTACAACCGTTTAACGTTAAGAACCCAGTGGTTCAAGCACTATTTATTCCAGTAAACTTGTTACTAGAGCTAGTAACCTTGTTTGCTAAGCCAATCTCATTGGCACTACGTTTATTTGGTAACTTATACGCAGGTGAATTGATCTTCATTCTGATTGCAGCGATTGGCTTATTCCAATTACCACTGCATTTCGTATGGGCTGTGTTCCACATTCTCGTAATCGTATTGCAAGCATTCATTTTCATGATGCTAACAATTGTATACCTGAGCATGGCGTCAACTGATCATTAATCAGACGTCAGTTCAATAAAGATTTTTTTACTTAAACTTTAAACTTTGAAAATTAATCGGAGAAAACAATGGAAATCGTACTAGGTCTTAAATATATCGCTGTAGCGTTACTTATCGGTTTTGGTGCTTTAGGTACTGCTATCGGTTTTGGTAACTTAGGTGGTAAATTCCTTGAGTCTGCTGCTCGTCAACCTGAGCTTGCACCACAACTACAAGTTAAAATGTTCATCGTAGCGGGTCTTATCGATGCTATCGCGATGATCGGTGTAGGTATTGGTCTATACATGTTGTTCGCACTTTAATATTGAAAAAATACTTTATCCGCGATCAACTATTGACTAAGGAGGAGTGGTTGTGAGTTTAAACCTTACTCTACTCGGCGAATTAATAGCATTTATCGTTTTTGTTTGGTTCTGCATGAAGTTTGTGTGGCCACCACTTAACGGTGCTATTGAAGCTCGCCAGAAAAAAATTGAAGATGGTTTAGCGGCCTCTGATAAAGCTGAAAAAGATCTTGAACTTGCTCGTAAAAAAGCAACTGCAGAACTTAAAGAAGCTAAATCACAAGCTGCTGAAATCATCGAGCAAGCTAAGAAGCGTGCAACGCAAATCGTAGACGAAGAGACATCTCGTGGTCACGACGAGCGCGAAAACATCATTGCTCAAGGTCATTCTGAAATTGAAGCCGAGCGTAACCGTGTTAAAGAAGAACTGCGTAAGCAAGTTGCTACTTTAGCGGTTATCGGCGCACAGAAGATTCTAGAGCGCGAAATCAATGAAGCCGCGCACAGCGACATTGTTGAAAAACTTGTAGCTGAGCTTTAATAGGAGGGTCTGAGCATGTCTGAATTGACTACAATCGCTCGCCCATACGCTAAAGCGGCCTTTGAATTTGCCGTTGAAAAAGGCGTAGTTGAGAGTTGGAATGATATGTTGTTTTTTGCTTCAGAAGTGGCGAAAAATGAACAAGTCGCTCAATTCCTAACTGGAAGCGCCTCTGCTGATAAGCAATCAGAAATTGTTATTTCTGTTTGTGCAGAGCAACTCAACGAATACGGTCAAAACCTTGTAAAGGTGATGGCTGAAAATGGACGTTTGACCGCCCTACCAGCTGTTGCACAATTGTTCTCTGCTTTTAAAGCAGATTACGATAAAGAGATTGATGTTGACATCACCTCTGCAACAACCCTTGCTGCAACGCAGCAAGAAACACTGGTAGCGGCACTTGAAAAACGTTTCGCACGCAAAGTTAAGCTGAATTGTAGTGTTGACGAATCTCTTGTTGGTGGCCTTATGATTAAGGCTGGAGACACAGTAATCGACGGCACTGTTCGCGGTAAATTAAACCGTTTAGCCACTACACTACAATCGTAATTGGGAAGAAGAGCATGCAACTTAATTCCACTGAAATTTCTGATCTGATCAAACAACGTATTGAGAAGTTCGAAGTTGTAAGTGAAGCTCGTAACGAAGGTACAATTGTATCTGTTACTGACGGTATCATTCGCATCCACGGTCTTGCTGACTGTATGCAAGGTGAAATGATTGAGCTTCCAGGCAACCGTTATGCTATCGCACTAAACCTTGAGCGTGACTCAATTGGTGCAGTAGTAATGGGTCCATACGCTGACCTTACAGAAGGCGTAAAAGTATACACAACTGGTCGTATCTTAGAAGTTCCTGTTGGTGCTGGTTTACTTGGTCGTGTTGTAAATACACTAGGTGCACCTATCGACGGTAAAGGCGCTTTAGATAACGACGGTTTTGAACCTGTAGAAAAAATTGCACCGGGTGTAATCGAACGTAAATCAGTAGATGAGCCAGTGCAAACTGGTTATAAATCTATCGATGCGATGATCCCAGTGGGTCGTGGTCAACGTGAACTTGTGATCGGTGACCGCCAAACAGGTAAAACTGCACTAGCAATCGATGCAATCATCAATCAAAAAGACACAGGCGTTAAGTGTGTGTACGTAGCGATTGGTCAAAAAGCATCTACTATTGCTAACGTAGTACGTAAATTAGAAGAGCACGGTGCATTAGCAAATACTATCGTAGTTGTTGCATCTGCTTCTGAGTCTGCGGCACTTCAGTACTTAGCACCGTTCGCGGGCTGTACTATGGGTGAATACTTCCGTGACCGTGGTGAAAACGCATTAATCGTATATGATGATTTATCAAAGCAAGCAGTTGCTTACCGTCAAATCTCATTGCTACTTAAGCGTCCACCAGGTCGTGAAGCATACCCAGGTGACGTATTCTATCTTCACTCTCGTCTTCTTGAGCGTGCATCGCGTGTAAACGCTGAGTACGTTGAAAAGTTCACCAATGGTGAAGTGAAAGGTAAAACAGGTTCATTGACGGCATTGCCAATCATTGAAACTCAAGGCGGCGACGTTTCTGCGTTCGTACCGACTAACGTTATCTCTATCACCGATGGTCAGATCTTCTTAGAAACTGACTTATTCAACTCAGGTATCCGTCCGGCAGTAAATGCTGGTATCTCGGTATCGCGTGTTGGTGGTGCTGCACAAACTAAAATCGTTAAGAAACTAGGTGGCGGTATTCGTCTAGCCCTAGCTCAGTATCGTGAATTAGCTGCGTTCTCGCAGTTCGCGTCTGACCTTGATGATGCAACTCGTGCTCAACTTGAGCATGGTGAGCGTGTAACAGAGCTAATGAAGCAGAAACAGTACGCGCCAATGTCTGTTGCTGAAATGTCTTTGTCGTTATTTGCAGCAGAGAAAGGTTACCTTCAAGATATCGAAATCGTTAAAATCATGGATTTCGAAGCTGGGTTACTTTCTTATGCAAACAGCACATACGCAGAGCTTATGGCTCAAATCAATGAAACTGGTAACTACAATGCCGAGATCGAAGCGCAGCTTAAAGAACTTCTAGAGAAGTTTAAATCTACGCAAACTTGGTAATTTAGTTATAAATGGTGCGCTTTAGTTCGCTAAAGCACACCTTGATTCGGAGAAAGAGTCATGGCCAGCGGAAAAGAGATTAAAAGCAAGATCGGTAGTATTAAAAATACTCAAAAGATCACTAGCGCTATGGAAATGGTTGCTGCGTCTAAAATGAAAAAGGCACAGGAACGAGTGGCTTCAAGCCGTCCGTACGCTGAAAATTTACGCAAAGTGATCGGTCATGTTGCTAATGCTAACCTTGAATATCGCCATCCATATATGGAAGAGCGTGAGGTCAAGCGCGTTGGTTATATCGTCATTTCTACCGACCGTGGTTTATGTGGTGGCTTAAACTCTAATGAGTTTAAGAAAGTATCTTTAGATATCAAAGCGTGGAAAGAAAAAGGTGTTTCTGCAGATTTCGCAGTTATGGGCTCAAAAGCCGGCACTTTCTTTAACCGTTTTGGTGGAACAGTACTTGCCAAAAAATCAGGGTTAGGCGATGCGCCTTCTATTACCGACGTAATTGGTCCGGTAAAAGTAATGCTAGAAGCATTCAATGAAGGCAAATTAGACCGCTTGTATGTGGTTTACAACAAGTTTGTAAATACCATGAAGCAAGAGCCAACAATCGATCAGTTGTTGCCTTTGCCAAAAGACGAAAGCAAAGAACTTGCACACCGTTGGGATTACATTTACGAACCAGATCCAAAAGCAATTTTGGATACATTAATGGTTCGTTTTGTGGAATCTCAAGTATACCAAGGTGTAGTTGAAAATGCTGCCTCTGAACAGGCCGCCCGTATGGTTGCAATGAAAGCTGCAACTGATAACGCAGGCGACCTTATGGATGAGTTACAGCTTGTTTATAACAAGGCTCGCCAAGCGGCAATCACACAAGAAATTAGTGAGATTTGTTCTGGTTCAGCAGCAGTTTAATGCTTCGGGCAAAGATTAACGAGAGGAATAGACATGAGTTTAGGTAAGGTCGTCCAAATTATCGGCGCCGTTGTGGATATTGAATTTTCACAAGACAGCGTGCCAGCCGTATATGACGCGTTAAAAATAACAGATGGCGATTTAGCTGGTTTGACTCTAGAAGTTCAACAACAGCTAGGTGGCGGTGTGGTACGTACTATCGCACTAGGTACTACTGACGGTTTACGCCGTGGTGCATTAGTATCAAACACAGGTGAAGCGATTCAAGTTCCAGTTGGTAAAGCAACGCTTGGTCGTATCATGAACGTACTTGGTGAGCCAATCGATGAAGCTGGTCCAATCGGCGAAGAAGACCGTATGTCTATTCACCGTGCAGCGCCTTCATACGAAGAGCAATCAAGTTCAGTAGAACTTTTAGAAACTGGTATCAAGGTAATCGACCTTGTATGTCCATTCGCTAAAGGTGGTAAAGTTGGTTTATTCGGTGGTGCCGGTGTTGGTAAAACCGTAAACATGATGGAACTTATTCGTAACATCGCAATCGAGCACAGCGGCTACTCAGTATTCGCCGGTGTTGGTGAGCGTACTCGTGAGGGTAACGATTTCTACCATGAAATGAACGATTCAAACGTACTTGATAAAGTATCGCTTGTATACGGTCAGATGAATGAGCCTCCAGGTAACCGTTTACGCGTAGCGTTAACAGGTCTTACTATGGCTGAAAAGTTCCGTGACGAAGGTCGCGACGTACTTTTCTTCGTAGATAACATCTACCGTTACACACTTGCTGGTACTGAAGTATCTGCACTTCTTGGTCGTATGCCATCAGCGGTAGGTTACCAGCCTACACTTGCTGAAGAAATGGGTGTACTGCAAGAGCGTATCGCATCTACTAAGACGGGTTCAATCACTTCAATCCAAGCGGTATACGTACCTGCGGATGATTTAACGGATCCATCTCCAGCAACAACGTTTGCTCACTTAGATGCAACAGTAGTACTTTCGCGTGATATCGCGTCACTTGGTATCTACCCAGCGGTAGACCCACTTGATTCATCTTCACGTCAACTTGATCCATTAGTAATTGGTCAAGAGCACTACGATACAGCACGTGGCGTTCAGACAGTTCTTCAGCGTTATAAAGAACTTAAAGACATCATTGCAATCCTAGGTATGGACGAGCTTTCTGACGAAGATAAGCAACTTGTATCTCGTGCACGTAAAATCCAACGTTTCCTATCTCAGCCATTCTTCGTGGCAGAGGTTTTCACAGGATCACCGGGTAAATACGTGTCACTTAAAGACACAATTGCTGGCTTCAAAGGCATCTTAAACGGTGAATTTGATGATATGCCAGAGCAAGCGTTCTACATGGTTGGCTCTATCGAAGAAGCTCAAGAAAAAGCCAAAAACATGTAATTAGGAGGGTAGTATGGCAGCTATGACTGTACATCTTGACGTAGTAAGCGCAGAGCGGAAGTTATTCTCTGGTCTGGTTGAATCGATTCAAGTAAGCGGTAGTGAAGGTGAACTAGGTGTAAACCCAGGACATGCGCCACTATTGACTGCCCTTAAACCTGGTATGGTACGTTTAGTAAAGCAATTTGGTCACGAAGAAGTAATGTATGTTGCTGGTGGTACTCTAGAAGTGCAACCGAACATAGTGACTATTTTGGCTGATGTAGCGGTTCGTGGTGAAGACCTTGACGAACAAGCAACAGAAGCAGCTAAACGTGAAGCTGAAGCGCAAATGGCGAATTCTTCAGCCGCTGAATTAGATTATCAACAAGCAGCAGTACAACTTGCAGAAGCAATTGCACAGCTACGCGTTATTCAGCAATTACGTAAAAAGTAAGCCTATCTGGTTTTCAAAAAGCCCACTTTATGTGGGCTTTTTTGTGCTTGAAATATACTGCATTGTTATTTTATTAGAACGCTATCATTTTTCTAAACTCTACTTTTACAGCTCTTTATCATTATTTTTACTTATATCCTTCATCGATCCCCGTTACAATATAACTAATACAAAGCAAGTTGTGATTTCAGCTTAGATTCAGTGGCTACTGCTAGATTGCCATTGAGTAAGTGCACATGATGTGACTTACGTAATCTTTTTGAATTTACACGCGCTTATTTATTTCAATAAAACAAAGAAAGAAGGAAATTGTTTTAATGTCACTTACTACTGTAATTCTTGCTGCGGGTAAAGGTACTCGTATGCGCTCTGCTCTACCTAAGGTGCTGCATAAAGTTGCCGGTAAACCTATGGTGCAACACGTTATCGATAATGCTAAAGCACTCGGTGCGACATCTACTAACTTAGTTTTTGGTCATGGCGGCGAATTATTACAACAACAACTTGCTGACAACGATGTAAACTGGGTACTTCAAGCTGAGCAGCTTGGTACTGGCCATGCAGTGGCACAAGCAAACCCACATATTAATGATGAAGACACTGTATTGGTTTTATACGGTGACGTACCACTGACAAAGCAATCAACCCTTGAGCGTTTACTCGCTGCCACACCTAAAAACGGCTTAGCCGTGCTTACTGTTAATTTAGCTAACCCTAATGGTTATGGCCGTATGTTACGTGTTGATGGCAAGCTAGTGGGTATTGTTGAGCAAAAAGATGCAAGCGCAGAGCAATTACTTATTAACGAAGTAAACACTGGCATTATGGCTGTAAACGGTAAACTGCTGAAAAGCTGGTTAGGCAACTTATCTAACGAAAACGCGCAAGGTGAATACTACCTCACAGATATAGTCGCAATGGCGCACAGTGAAGGTGTAGAGATAAGCTCAGCACAACCAGATCATCCAATGGAAGTTGAAGGTGCAAATAACCGCGTACAACTTGCAGGCCTTGAACGCGCATATCAGTCGTGGCAAGCCGAACAGTTAATGCTTAATGGTGCAACGCTTGCCGACCCTGCTCGCATTGATGTACGCGGCGAAGTGACAACTGGTGAAGATGTATTAATTGACGTAAACGTTATTTTTGAAGGTAAAGTTACTCTTGGTAATAACGTTGAAATTGGCCCTAACTGCGTACTTAAAAATTGTACGATTGGCGATAACGTAATTATTAAAGCTAATACCTTAATTGATGATGCAAGCGTAGCCGACAAGTGTACTTTGGGGCCTTATGCACGTCTGCGCCCAGGTGCGATTATGGAAGAAGACTCGCATATTGGTAACTTTGTTGAGATGAAAAAAACCCGTTTAGGCAAAGGCTCTAAAGCAAATCATCTTTCTTACTTAGGCGATGCTGAAATTGGCGAAAAAGTAAATATTGGTGCCGGTACTATTACCTGTAACTACGATGGCGTAAATAAAGCCAAAACCATTATTGGTGATAATGCCTTTATTGGCTCTAACTCATCGCTTGTTGCACCGGTAAACATTGGCGCAACAGCAACTGTTGGTGCAGGTTCTGTGATCACTAGCACCGTTGAAGATGAACAGCTAGCAATCGCACGTTCAAAACAGCGCAACTTAACCGGTTGGAAACGCCCAGTTAAAAAGTAAGCGCAGTAGTGTTTACCTTAGCTAGAAAAGCGAGTTTATACTCGCTTTTTGCTTTTTATTTAGCTGTAACATACTGCTATTAACTCCTGTTGCATCCGTTGAACTTTAATTTGCTGAGGTTGTTTTGGGCAATTAGCGCACTTTGCAACATTACCTATTTGGTAATGCAAACAACATGTTTTTCGCGTTAATGCTAATGAGTCTGAGCAAGCTGTAAGCATAATAAACTCCCCCGCCTCTGAGATATCGAGAGCATGCAACCAGTGCGCTGCCATTACTTGAATATTAAACTGCGGCTTTCGCTTTGCATGAAGTAGTAGTATTGCTAATAGCGTGTCAGCTAATAAGGGCATCGCCAAACGCTCATTAAGCCTTGCAACGAGGTTTAAATCTGTGAGTAACTTAACAACATAGCGTTTCAAATGGGCAGCCATATCCGTTACTGCCTGTTGCTGGTTTTGATGGTACTGCGCTTTTATAGTGGATAGTTGCAGCCCTGCAATAACACCTTGCTGATAGTGTTGCTTAAAGTTTTGCAAAGAAAAGCTCATATTAAGTTCATGAACGCTGATAAGCGCTAAATAGACAGGTTGCCAATACAGCATTCCCCAGCTTTTGATTGCCCAATAACTGCGCCCAGCAGCGGGGTATTGCTGCTGCCAATACTGGTGTAACCTTGCAACCAGCAATGAACTCGATTGTATATCGAGCCAATCTGTTGATTGTTCTGGTACTTTTAAAGCACTGTGGTAGCCCTTAGCAAGCTTTAACAGCTTACTAAGGGCGAGTTGTTCAGCGTTCATAACGAGTTTAAATACTTAAAATGAGGCGTTTAAACTAAGCTCAACACTGCGCTCAGCGCCCATCCAACAGCCATTTATATCAAAACAAGCACCCACATAACGTTTGTCTGTTAAGTTACTCACGGCTAAACCGATTTTATAGCTGTCGTTAAAACGATAGCTAGCGGCAGCATCAAGCAAGGTATAACCCGGTACTGTATCGGAATTTAAGGCATCTAACTGACTTTCACCGACATAACGTACACCGCCATTAAATTCCAGTGCATCGTTAAAGAAGTAATTTAACCACATTGAGGCTTGTTGCTCTGCTACCCAAATTGGTGTTTTACCTTCCAATGCCGGGTTTTGTGGATTATCTATTACCTCAACATCCATATCTGTTAGATTTACAGTAACATCAAGAGTGTCAGTGAGTTGCTGATAAACACTGATCTCAAAACCCTTCGATTGTACTTCACCATTTTGTGTGTATTTCATAAAGTCTGGAGTGTTAACCACCACATCTTGTTTGCGCAAATCAAAAAAGGCCGCGGTTACTTTAGTTGTTGCATCATTGTTGTGATATTTCATCCCGACTTCAATTTGCTCTGCGGTCGTTGGTTTAAATGCTTTGCCAGTTAAGGTATCTACCCCCGAAGTGGGCTCGAATGATTCTGAGTAACTGGCATAAGGAGCAATGTTATTATCAAAGGTATAAATTGCTGCAATACGAAAAGTGGTATCGCTTTGATCGATTTCTTGACTACTAGATATACCGCTTTTCGTATCATCTGTAACACTGTAGTAATTATCATAACGAAGGCCAGCAATCACTGTCAGCGCATCGAGCTTTATCTCATCTTGAAGATAAAAACCGCGTTGAGATTGCTCTAAACGGCTAAATTGACGATAGCTATCTAAAGCGGCTGTAGTAGCTGCATTAAACTGGCTGTGATCTGGATTTGATAAATCAAGTGTTGGCGTATTTGCACCAAAAGTGTCGGCATAGTCAAATGTAGAATCAAGGGTTTGATATTCAAAGCCAAATAATAGCTGATGATTAGTATTCGCTAAACCAAATTGCACAGCGAGTTGGTTATCAATCACGAAGCCTTCAGCGTCTTCAATGGTTTTATAGGCAGTACGAGTTAAAATTTTATCTGCATCCGCTAAGCCGAAGTCATAGCTATTTTGTTGCGTGGCATCGGCATTGGTATAACGAAAGTTTTGTAAAAACGAAATTGAATCTGAAAATTCATGATTTAATTTATACCCGATCATAGTGACTTCACGAGCAAACTCAGCCCAGTTTTCATCGCCAGCATACGCATCAGCATCTAACTTACCGTAACTGGCTTCGTAAAGTGTGCCTTTCGCGGGTAATGGCGTTGATGGCACCATTTTAGGATCGTCTTGATAATATAAGTTAAGGTTTAAGCTTGTTTGCTCACTTATCTCAAAAGTTACTGAGGGCGCAATGGTGATTCTTTCTTCTTCGGTTGTTTGCTGTTGGCCGTCGCGGCTACGGGCAATTGCAATAAAGCGATAATTAACGCCGTCGGTAATAGCGCCTGTGCTATCTAAAGCTAATTCAGCCAAGCTATTGCTACCAATTCGGGCTCTAATATTGTGCTCAGAGGATGCTTGTGGCGTTTTTGCTGTTTGGTTAACCATGCCACCTGGAGGTGCCGATCCGTATAAAACCGATGCTGGGCCTTTTAAAATTTCGACACTTTGTGTTGCATACGCATCTACTTGTGGAGCTAAGTTATAAGCTAGGTTGTATTGCAGCGGTAAACCATCGTAAAAATTACGGTAACTTTCAAAACCACGAATCGTATATTGGTCAAAAATCGTTACTGTACTGCGATTTTCAGGTGTGATCCCAGAAACATAGCGCAATGCTTCATTAACGGTATCTACTTGGCGTAACTCTAGTAATTTATTGTCGTAAACCTCAAAACTCATAGGCGATTCAATCGGCGTCAAACTCGATTTGGTCCCTGTTGAACGATAACTTTTTCCATATACTTCAATACTTTCTATTTCGTCTGCGGCTGGCTTTTCTGCAGCAAACCCATAGTTACTCATTAAACATAATGATATTGCAGATAGTCCAAACATTGATTTTTTTAACACAATCACTCCTTAAATTTTACTAGAATTAAACCATTGACACTTTATTGGAAACGCGATTAGTATACATTCTCATTTGGATTTATCAATTGTTTTCAATTAAAGGTGATCGTGCTCATGGTTCAGTTAAATGTGTTACTGGCGGATTCACAGCAGCAAGCTTCAACTAATGAAGCAAGTTCAATGCTTAATTCAATGTTTAATAAGGAAAATATAGATAATTTTAAAATAGGTCTTGAGCAGGTTATGCAATTGTTGGAGCAAACAATCGCAACACAACAAAAACCATTTAGCGGTATATTACCGCAGGAGCTAGCTAAAAAATTTATTGGTATTGACCTTAATCAACCGCTGTTTGATATACCGGACGCACTAGAAGAAGTTGCTCAGCTTTATCTTAAAGATGCTGTTTATTTTAATAATCCACGCTATCTCGCGCATTTAAATTGTCCGATTGTTTATCAAAGTATCCTTGCTGAATTGCTCGCTACTTCGATTAATACTGCTGTAGAGACCTGGGATCAAAGTGGTGGTGCCACTTTTATTGAACAAAGTATCGTAGATTGGACACTCTCAAAACTAGCGCTTGGTGAGCTAGCTGATGGCGTATTTACCAGTGGTGGTACGCAATCTAATTTGATGGCGATGTTGTTAGCTCGTGATTTTCAGTGCCAGTTATATGCAGGGCATACTAATAAACAGCAAGGTTTACCACACGACTTTAAACGACTAAAAATTTTCACCTCAAAAGTTAGCCATTTTAGTATTCAAAAAGCCGCCGCAATTTTAGGACTTGGTTACGATGCTGTTGTAAGCGTTCCGTGTGATGAATATTTTAGAATGGATATGACCGCTTTAAATCAGGCAATCGAAGACTGTCAGCAACAAGGCGATATCGTTATGGCCATCGTTGCAACAGCTGGAACAACTGATTTTGGTAGTATCGATCCATTAACGCAGATAGCTGAAATAGCTAAGCGCTGTGGTGCGTGGCTTCATGTTGATGCTGCTTATGGCGGGGGCTTATTAATAACGCCCAATAATAAACACAAGTTAGCGGGTATTGAATGCGCAGATTCGGTCACTATTGATTACCATAAGTCATTTTTTCAGCCTGTTAGCTGCAGTGCTTTTTTTGTAAAAGATAAGCAACATCTATCAGTTGTTACTTATCATGCCGAATATTTAAACCCATTAAGTCAGCAACAAGCGGGAACGCCAGATCTATGCAATAAGAGCATTCAAACCACACGACGTTTTGATGCGTTAAAGTTGTGGTTTTCACTGCGTACGGTAGGAGCTCAAAACTTAGGTGTAGCATTTGAACAAGTGATGCATTTAGCACGACAAGGTTATTTGTTATTAGCCTCTGAAGCAGATATTGAAATTATTCATCAGCCGCAGTTAAGTACACTGGTATTTCGTTTTGTTGGCGATAGCGGTGCTACAGATAGTGAATTGGACGCCGTAAATAAATATATTCGTAAACAGTTATCTCGCCAAGGTGAGGCGTTGATCGCGGCAACTAAGGTAGCAGATAAACAATATTTAAAGTTCACCTTACTGAACTGTGCCACCACTATCAATGATATCCAGCAAGTTGTAAGGCTTATAAAGCAATATGGTTATCAATACTTAGCAAGTGATTTAGCGAACGAACATGCTCCTTTAAGTCTTGCACTGGAGGAAGTTAGCTATGGATAAGTCCATTTATGATGTTATTGGTATTGGTTTAGGGCCATTTAATTTAAGTCTGGCATGTTTAACTGCGCCACTTGAAGGAGTCAGCAGCCTCTTTTTAGATAAAAAAGCTGAGTTTAATTGGCATCCAGGCATGATGCTTCCTGAGGTAAGTTTACAAACCCCCTTTATGTCTGACTTGGTAACGCTTGCTGACCCTACTAGCCCTTATAGCTTTTTAAACTATATAAAGCAGCAAGGTCGACTGTATTCTTTTTATATTAGAGAAAACTTTTTCTTACTTCGCCAAGAATATAATCAGTATTGCCAGTGGGCAACAAAGCAGCTGCCTAATATACGTTTTAATTCAGAGGTTCAGCATGTTGAGTACAGCCAAGACGAAGATATTTATATAGTACAAACAGCAGAACAAGTGTATCTAGCTAAACATTTAGTGTTAGGCACCGGGCCGGTGCCACGTCATCCTCAATGTGCTCAAGCATTTAAGTTGCAAGAGGGGGTTATTCATTCTAGCAACTACTTAGCCAATAAAAGTCAATTACAGCAAAAACAGTCGATCAGCATTATTGGTAGCGGGCAAAGTGCCGCTGAGATTTTTTATGATTTATTACAAGAGATTGATCAGCATGATTATCAACTAAATTGGCTTACTCGTTCTTCACGGTTTTATCCGCTCGAATACACTAAATTAACGTTAGAAATGACCTCACCAGAATACGTTGATTATTTTTATCAATTACCAGAACAAAAACGCCAGCAGTTAAATCGTCGTCAGCATAATCTCTATAAAGGTATTAATAGCGAATTGATCAACAATATTTTTGATTTGCTTTATAGCAAACGGCTAACAGCTAAATTGCCAGTAAGCTTGCACACAAACTCGGCATTGATTGATATGACCTACCTGAGCCACCAGCAGGGTTTTGAACTTAGCTTAGAGCAAACTGAACAGCAGCAAGGTTATTCACTAAACACCCAAAGCGTTATTTTTGCAACGGGTTATCAGTCTTACCAACCGAGCTTTTTAGCTGGGATCAGTCATTGCATTGATAGTGACGACGCGGGGCTTTATCAAGTTGCTCGTAATTACTCAATAGACAAGCAGCATCAACGTATTTTTGTACAAAATACAGAGCAACACACCCATGGTTTTGTGACTCCTGATTTAGGCATGGCATGTTATCGCAACTCTTGTATTATTCGTGCGATCACCGGACATGAATATTATCCAATAGAACGTAAAATAGCTTTTCAGGAGTTTGCTGCGCCCAATTATGAGTTAAGCGACGAAGTAGAGCAGTTTCGCGCATGAGTAAGCAGTTTAAAGTTTTGTTGATCGCGGTAACGGTATTTGCAGTGCTCAGTGATTCAATGTTATTGCCGTTTTATCCTACTTTCTTTAGTGCGGTATTTAATATAAGTGACCCTGCCTATGTTGGCACTTACATTGCTGCCAGCTGCTTTGTTGTCATGGTATGTTTTCCTATTTGGGCCTTCATTAGTAAATACATTAATGTGCTACCTTTATTGGTTTATAGCCAAATTGCTGCGGGTGTATTTAGTGTCAGTAGCTTTTTTGCTAGCGACTTAAATTGGTTTTGGTTTTCCTCCATGGCTATGTTTGCTTTTAAAGCCAGCTATTTACTGGTTTATCCATACTTAATGAGCTTGGAAGCGAAAAAAAATCACGTTGCGACGATTGCAATGCTTAGTGTTGTGGTGCACTTTGGCGCCATACTTGGCGCACTTGCTGGTGGCTTTGTGTTATCGGCTCTTCCTGGCAAAGCCGCATTTTTAATAATGGCTCTAAGCGATTTTACTCAGGTTTTTGTGTGCGCCTATCTCATAAGATTAGCGCCTAGTAAAAATCAGTCGCCTCCAGTAGCAAAAACATCAATCACTTCATCAAGTCGTTGGCCTGTATATCAACTTGGCATTGTTATGTTGTGCTTTTACTTTAGTGCTTTTTTGATCCGGCCTTTTTTTGCGGCATATTGGCAAAGTATTAGCGACACCTCCAGTATCGTCCTAGCGAGTGTTGTGTTTTCTATCCCTGCTTTTATGGCATTGCTTGCGCTGTGCTTTAATCATTGGCGGCAGCACACAAATCGCAACCCCATCAACTTATTAGTTGTCTTTATGTTGATCATTACAGGCGTTGCATTACAAGCCAGCCCTCTTTACTTAGTAGTGATCGCAGGACGCTGCCTGTTCGGTCTATCGCTATTCATTATTATTGTGCGTCTTGATCTGCTGCTTTACCAAGTGAGTACGCCAGACAAGTACGCTGAAGATTTTAGTAAAGTCAGTTTTTGCCAAAGCTTAGGTGTACTTTTAGCTTCTTACTGCGCGGGTTTGCTGGTTAAAAGCTCTGGTTTAGTAATACCTTTTTGGGTCGCCGCTGGTGGGCTCGCTATATCTGCTTGTTGTTTATGGCTACTGAGCAAGCAAAGTCGACGCCATACTCCTTGCGCCAATCTGGCATCGACCACGAGGGCTCAATAATGTCCATTACAGCAGCTGTTTTTTGTCAGCAGTTTACTAATATCGCAGAGCTTAGCTTAAGGCCATTTAGCCTTGCACAAGATCTCGCGTTAATTCACCAGTGGGTTACTCAGCCTCATGCGCAGTTTTGGGGCATGCAGGAATTTACCATTGAGCAGTTACAGCAAGAATATCTAAGCCTGTTAGCACATAGTGATATTTATATCGGCTACGCAAACAATAGCGCGTGTTTTTTAGTTGAGTTATATGACCCTCTATTAGATGAAATAGGTAATCATTACCCCGTCAAAGCAGGTGATATTGGCATGCACATTCTGATTGCCCAAAGCAATAACAAGGTGCATGGCTTTACTTGGTCGGTGTTTCAACTGGTGATGAATTTCATTTTTGCTAATGACAAAAATCAGCGCGTTATTGTTGAACCCGATATTCGCAATAACAAAATTCATTGTTTGAATACTAAAGCCGGCTTTCGTTATCAATCTGCGGTTAGGTTAACTCATAAAACCGCACATCTCGCATTTTGCACGCGTGATAACTTTTATCACGCATTAAATAAGGATAATACTATGAAGCACATTCCCCTGAGCCCAGAGCAAGCCGTCAGTCATTTAACGCCACAGCTATGGCGGCATGTAAATAGGTTACATGTTCGCAAAGCTTTGAGTGAGTTTGCTCATGAGCGGCTGATAAAACCGCAATTGACCAATGAAGATGCAGATTGGCAATATTTTGAGCTCAGTACAGACAAAGAAAGCATTGTTTATCGCTTTAAAGCCAAGCTGGGGTATTTGAATCACTGGCATATAGCAGCAGACTCAATTGAAAAACAAATAGATAACCAAGTAGCCGAGCTCGATTCAATCGCCTTTATTTGTGAGTTACAACATAGTTTAGGTATCAGCCAAGCTATGCTGCCTACTTATTTAGAAGAAATAGCCAGTACTTTATATGGCAGTGCTTATAAGCATCAGCTGCCAGCATTGACTGCCGAGCAACTCACCACTGCGGATTTTCAACAGGTAGAGAGTGCGATGACGGAAGGTCATCCTTGCTTTATAGCAAACAATGGTCGAATAGGGTTTGATACCAATGATTATCGCCAATACGCACCAGAGACTGGCGCGCACTTACAGTTGGTTTGGCTAGGTGCGCATAAAGATAGAGTGGTGTTTTCGACCACCGATGATTTAGATTATCAAACACTCATAACGCAAGAGCTATCGACGCACACCATAGAGTCATTTAAGCAAAAGCTATTAGCGCGTGGAGTAAATAGTGACGATTACTTTTTTTTCCCCGTTCATCCTTGGCAGTGGTTTAATAAACTCGCGTCGTTATTCTCTAACGATATTGCTGATCAGCATTTGGTTTGCTTAGGATACAGTGAAGATGAATATCAGCCGCAGCAGTCTATTCGTACTTTTTTCAATAAAACACATCCGCATAAACGCTATGTAAAGACCGCACTGTCAATTTTGAATATGGGATTCATGCGTGGTTTATCGCCTTATTATATGAGTGCAACTCCCGCAATTAACGATTGGGTAGCACAAGTAGTATCACAGGATCCGTACTTAGCTGGATCCGGTTTTACAATTCTGCGTGAGGTTGCAGCAATTGGTTATTATAATCACGCTCTAGAAGCCGCAACCGATCAATACAGTCCATATCGAAAAATGCTTTCTGCACTTTGGCGTGAAAGCCCAATGCCAAAGATAAAGAGTAATCAGCGCTTAATGACCATGGCGTCGCTGCTGCATATAGATAATCAAGGACAAGCGTTATTACCTGCTTTGATAAAATCAGCCAAGATAGGTACTCATATATGGATTGCTAAATATCTAAAAGCATACTTAGATCCACTCCTTCATTGTTTCTACTCCCATGACTTAGTCTTTATGCCTCATGGTGAAAACTTGATCCTGTTACTTGAGAACAACATTCCAGCCAAAGCAATAATGAAAGATATTGCCGAGGAGATAGCTATTCTTAATAAAGATTTAGTACTGGCGGATAATATTCAACGCTTAACTGTGGATGTGCCCGATGAATTAAAAGTGTTGTCAATTTTTACAGATGTGTTTGATTGTTTCTTTAGGTTCGTGGCTGATATCCTTGATCAGCAAAACGACTATTCAGAACGAGACTTTTGGCAACAAGTTGCAGAGTGTGTAATTAGCTATCAACAATCACACCCAGAACTAAAAGATAAGTTTATCAAGTATGATCTATTTAGTGCTGATTTTACCTTGTCGTGTTTAAACCGATTACAGTTAAGTAATAATCAGCAAATGATAGATTTGGCAGATCCGGCAAAAAATCTTAAATTTGAAGGAAAATTAATCAATCCGATAGCCGCATTTAATCCAATTAAAAAAGATAACAGTGCAACAGTTTAATAATTGCTATTTAGCTATGAGATGGATCAGGTCTGTATGCGCAGCTTGGTTGCTCTCATAGCTGAAAATTTAAGCGAAAATAACGCTGCAACGCCTTGTTTGTATGCCTTTTGAGCAAATAGTTAATTAATTTAATAAAACTGAAATAAAGCGTTGACGGCCTCAAGAATATCCCTATAATGCGCATCCACTGACCCGGCAGGCAGCAATGAAAAGCGCTGAACAAACGGTAAGTAAGTCGAGTAAAACTTAGCTTTGAAATCTTTTAAAAGAAACTAAAAATTAAGTGTTGACAAAAAAATAGGAAAGCGTAATATGCGCAGCCCTAGCGAGATAAAGTTTAACTTTAACCGCAGCGTTCTTTAACAATATAAAGCAATCATCTGTGTGGGCACTCGTACAGATTGAGTTCTAACAGCCGAGCTTAGTTCGCTAAGCAAAGCAAAAAATTTAGAGTCTCAATTGAAACTGAGTGACCAACAGAAGTAACTTATTATAAGTTGCTTCGGCACAGTCAATTCAATATCGAAAGATATTAAATAAATTCAGAATTCATTGAGCTGTCGAAAGACAAAAAACTTTTAATTGAAGAGTTTGATCATGGCTCAGATTGAACGCTGGCGG
>NZ_JACJEW010000239.1:0-519 GCF_014164315.1 Pseudoalteromonas sp. SG44-1 | reverse complement strand
GATCGGCAAAATCATTAAGAACACAAAAGTGATCATTATCGCGTAATTTTCGTGATCAAAGCTTAATGAGAATAAGCGATCAAAGTTAATGCCATTGGGTGATCAAAGCTGGTGAGAATATGCAAATGGTAAAATAGATGCCTGTATTTATGAACTGAGCTAAGAAGAGTGAAACCGTGATTATGTTGACAATGTTCACTTACTGCTGATTTCAATTGGCTTGCTTTTTTATGGCTTAGATAGAAGAGCTGTTAGCGAAAAGTCGTAAGTTTTAAGCCATAAGCTTTAAGTTTGCGCGGTGTTAAATTAAGCTGCGTAGGTAGGGGGCAACTAAACCCAACGAAATAATAGCCTATGAGTCTGCATCAAGGCTTTGCATTATCGGTTTTGTCAAATGTGCCAGAAGTGGTCATTTAGAAAGAATAGAAAAAGTAATATGTACAAGGTCAGGCTTGATCTGACAGTTACCCATCTTATTTATTATCGCAGAGATATTTATTCTGGAAAAATTCGAAAAAA
>NZ_JACJEW010000238.1:0-519 GCF_014164315.1 Pseudoalteromonas sp. SG44-1 | reverse complement strand
CTAAGGGATCCCCAAAAATAATTATTAAGTTTCAATTACATCACTCACATCCATATTTTTCCAATCGATTTGCACTACTACCTGTACGAAATAGGCTAGTCCTTCCAAATAATCTCGCCGTCGCAATTTAATGGACTGTTTTTTGACGTATCGCAATCCAACAAATGCCCATGACACTACTCGCCTCCTTTTGGTTGAGTTAGCTTGAAAAGAGCCTGTCTTTCCTGCTTTGTCTATCACTGCACCCAGCATCATTGAGAACCAATGAGCCAGTGTGGCAAGCAGTAACAGTATGTCTAATCGATAGAGTTTGTTTGTCCTGTGCAGATCTGAGCCTAAGCCGAACCTAACACTTTTTTGATCTCGAAATCCTGCTTCTATCTGCATTCTCATACCATATAATTTGAGCACTTTTTCGAGAAAGTGGTGCCTTTTTGGAAGTGAAGAAACGAGTAGCCAAGGCTCCTTATAACCACGTTTTTTATCTCTTTTTAATAACTTATGCCCTTTGCCAACCAG
>NZ_JACJEW010000237.1:0-540 GCF_014164315.1 Pseudoalteromonas sp. SG44-1 | reverse complement strand
CTGACGCATCGACAACCGTTGTTTCCCCACCCATTCCCGATAGGCGCGGCAGAAGTGGCTATAGCTGTAATAAGGCTCACCGACTTTCTCACGCATTTCATCGAATACTAACTGCAACGTCAAATATTTGTGCTGCTTTAAATCCTTATTAATGGTGAGCCAGTCAGGTGTTGGGTATCTTTTTTGACGGGGTGAGAAGTCCCTGATTTTTGTATTAAGAAACGTACCGTGTTGTTTATCTTCAGGTAACGGCCATTGGTTTAACCCTAACTCATTGGCTTTTTTAACGTAATTAGCGACGGTCCCAGGGGAGATATTTAAGCTTCTAGCAATCTCTCGATGGGATAATTTTGCTGAATATTTCAGCCGTAAAATAGCATGTAGTTTACTCATAGATATAGGTCTTGTTGACATGATTGTTATCCTCATCAAATGATTTAGATAACGGTTTAACATACCTACAAAAATGATAAAACGTGAACTCGGTTACGAGTGGCATTAAGCTTTGATCGGCAAAATCATTAAGAACACAAAAGTGAT
>NZ_JACJEW010000236.1:0-542 GCF_014164315.1 Pseudoalteromonas sp. SG44-1 | reverse complement strand
AATACCGCTAGCGACACAGAAAATGGCGGAGTGATCGATACTCTTGCGCCAACCTTTGATATTGATCCGTTGGCTGCGACGAACGACAGCACCCCAACCATCACCGGTAGCAGTGATGAAATTGGTGGATTGGTAAGTATCACCGTGACAGATGCGAACGGCACCGTGCAAACCTTAACCGCGACGGTACTGGCAGATGGCACGTGGTCGGTGGATATACCGACCCCATTGGCAGAGGGCGCATTCCAAGTGGATGCCAGCGTCACTGATGCGGCAGGTAATACCGCGTCTGATACTGAAAACGGCGGAGTAATTGACACTCAAGCGCCTACTTTTGATATTGATCCACTTGCTGCAACGAACGATACCACGCCAACCATCACCGGTAGCAGTGATGAAATCGGTGGCATCGTCAGTGTGATTGTCACTGATGCCACTGGCGCTGTGCAAACCTTAACCGCGACGGTACTGGCAGATGGTACGTGGTCGGTGGATGTACCGACCCCACTTGCAGAGGGCACATTCCAAGTGGATGGCAGTGT
>NZ_JACJEW010000235.1:0-556 GCF_014164315.1 Pseudoalteromonas sp. SG44-1 | reverse complement strand
ATCATCACATTGAGATAATGCTTTTTCAACCGCTTGAACTTTAAATTCTTGTGTAAATCGACGTCTCATTTTTATCTGCCTCTATTAAAAGTTAGAGGCGACAACTATCCTGACACAGGGGGGTTCTTTATAGGTAAAAAAGGGGGAGATCTGATAAACACGCATTCGCGCTAACGCTTGGAGGAGGGTCAGTGAACGACTCGCCATAGCCTGTGGAATTACCAGTACCAAAAGTAGGCGCTTGGAAGCGAAGGCCCTTGTCGAAGCTCAAAACAAAAGGAATTAACATTGCGCTAGGTAATGACTATTTAGCGTCACAAGGTTTAGTGTCATTGAGAGATATTTGGATCAATATTGATAACGGGAGATGAACCGCCCATAGAAGGATGCTAAGAAGACACCCATCTTATGATTTGCAATGTATCAGTTACGTACTAATTTTATTATTAGCACAATAAATGAGCAGGTTGTCACATGGCTATTGCGAGAAAGCGTCAGATAAGTTTGGCTGATACAAAGTACTATCATTGTATTTCTAGGTGCGTACGTCGAGCCT
>NZ_JACJEW010000234.1:0-561 GCF_014164315.1 Pseudoalteromonas sp. SG44-1 | reverse complement strand
GATCGGCAAAATCATTAAGAACACAAAAGTGATCATTATCGCGTAATTTTCGTGATCAAAGCTTAATGAGAATAAGTGATCAAAGTTAATGCCATTGGATGATCAAAGCTGGTGAGAATATGCAATAACTTAGCAAACCCATTTTCCTATTACTTTTTAATACGTTATATATATGATAATCTCAGGAGTATCTCCCCCCTCCCTTTAATCAGTTGCCCATGGAATTACAGTTATCACTTAAAAAAGAGCACTATACCCTTGGTGAAGTCGTTAGTGGCTATGTCGATATCGAGCTAGATTCACCTAAATTATTTAACGAAATCTATGTTAGCTGTTACTGGAAATTACATGGCGGCGGCAGAACTGAACAAAACGAGAAATATAAAGTAGTTCTTCAGACTGATGAAGCCCCATTGCCTGCAGGAAAGCATCACCTCCCTAAAGTATCCCCAGAATTAGCCTTTATATATCAATGAACTAATAGTATTAAAAAATGTGGGAAGCGAGGGAACATTCATGGTGTTTTGTGATCTTATGAATCGCTTAAAAACAACAGAGCTA
>NZ_JACJEW010000233.1:0-565 GCF_014164315.1 Pseudoalteromonas sp. SG44-1 | reverse complement strand
AAAGTTGAGCATATTGAAAAATTTGCCGAAATTGCCGCACAAGGCGAGCAATGGCAATGGGCGCGTAGCTACTACGAGTACTTAGTAGAGCTAAACCAAGTCAACGAGTTTAACGCTAACTTGCCAGAGCCCATGGCAAATGAAGACGGCACAATTACCACCGTAGAACCACGGCCAGAGCCAGCAGCACCAGAGCGGCCTGCAGTGCAAACGGTTGATCAAGTACTCGCGCCATACCAACGCAAGATAGATAAGCTATGTGGTATAAAGTTCAAAGGTATTAATATTTCACTTTCTGAAACAAATCAGAATGGATTATCAGCACTAAAAAGTGCATTGGAACTTGCGAAAGAGTTTAATGTTGAGGAGCAATTCTTCCCCATTAACTTCAATGCAGAAACATGTAAAGGCGTTGAAGTACTCGAACTACTAAACGAAACCGAGTTTAAACAATTTGGTTTAGATTTCATCTTGGCTCGCAAGGCTTTCTTTAGCTAACATTTAAAAAGGGTTTAAACACTGTTTAAACCCTACTCTTTCAACACATCAGTAAACACCATTTAAA
>NZ_JACJEW010000232.1:0-596 GCF_014164315.1 Pseudoalteromonas sp. SG44-1 | reverse complement strand
CCCGTTGGGATGGTGTCTTCCACATCACTGGCCAGTGAACGCACATTGGTCACTGCTGATGCGGTGTCTTCATCCACACTTAAGCTGATAGCTTGTACCTCAGGGAGGTCGTTCACTGGGGTAATGGTGACTGTCACTGTTGCCGCTGTCGAGGTATTCAATGCCGCATCTTTTACCGTATAAGTAAAAGTGTCTGTCCCCGTTACGTTGCTGTTCGGTGTATACGTGGCAATGCCGTTAGTGATACTTACCGTGCCTTTACTCGCAGGTAATACGATAGCCGCTGAAGCGACCACTAAGTCATCTTCTGCATCACTGTCATTTGCTACCAAACTAAAGTTCACTGGCGTGTCTTCTGCAGTGGTGGCACTGTCATCCATGGCAACCGGTGCATCTGCAACTGGCGCGACCGTTAGTGTTACTGTCTGTACTGCCGATAACGCACCGGCGCTATCACGAACTTGGAATGTAAAGCTGTCGCCGTGGTTTTCACTGCCGTCATGTTGATAACTAAAGCTACCATCACTGTTTAAGCTGACACTACCAAATTGTGGTTGACTGACCAGCTCTGCGCTGAGTGTGTCGCCTGCATCATC
>NZ_JACJEW010000231.1:0-596 GCF_014164315.1 Pseudoalteromonas sp. SG44-1 | reverse complement strand
GATGATGCAGGCGACACACTCAGCGCAGAGCTGGTCAGTCAACCACAATTTGGTAGTGTCAGCTTAAACAGTGATGGTAGCTTTAGTTATCAACATGACGGCAGTGAAAACCACGGCGACAGCTTCACCTTCCAAGTTCGTGATAGCGCAGGTGCGTTATCGGCGGTACAGACAGTAACACTTACGGTAACGCCGGTTGCTGATGCACCGGTTGCCATGGATGACAGTGCCACCACTGCAGAAGACACGCCAGTGAACTTTAGCTTGGTAGCGAATGACAGTGATGCAGAAAATGACCTAGTGGTCGCTTCAGCGGCCATCGTATTACCCGCGAGTAAAGGCACGGTAAGTATCACCAATGGCATTGCCTCGTATACACCGAATAGCAATGTAACGGGGACAGACACCTTTACTTATACGGTAAAAGATGCAGCATTGAATACCTCAACAGCGGCGACAGTGACAGTCACTATTACCCCAGTGAACGACCTCCCTGAGGTACAAGCTATCAGCTTAAGTGTGGATGAAGACACCGCATCAGCAGTGACCAATGTGCGTTCACTGGCCAGTGATGTGGAAGACACCATCCCAACGGG
>NZ_JACJEW010000230.1:0-603 GCF_014164315.1 Pseudoalteromonas sp. SG44-1 | reverse complement strand
CTATATCCATTTATTAATTGTGATTGCCATTGCTCATTTGCTTCAGCTTGTTCTGGCTGATTGTAAAAAAGCTCGCGTTGTTGGTTTTTAGTGGTGAATTCAGCGTCTTCTTCTGGGCCATGAGCTACGGGCTGCCTCTGCGAATACTTTATAGAACATAAGCTTAGGGTAGTGGCTTTACTACTTATTCTCACGCCATTGGGCTTGTCCTGAACCAAGTTCGTGTAATACGCGACCTGTAAACCCCGCTGATGGTGTATTTGAAACCCAAACCTTTATCTCACCTGATTCACCCATACCAACTATTAAATATGGGTAAATATCAGTTTCTACTTCGCCTGTATGGTAACTAAATCGAGGTAACTTATTTGCAAACTTATAGCCACTTTTATCTATTGCCACTTCACCGTAGTAAATTCTATTTTCTGACTTATCTAACCATTCAACAGCGACTTTTTCTGGGAATTTTTGATCGTAAACACCACTTGTTTTACCGGCACTTTGCCAGCAACAACCAAGGCTCCCCATAGGAATACCCCAACTATTATCAAAAGTGATTGATTGCACCCAGATTTCATTACCCTTTTGTGTCGCACCGCCTGC